>JAZNCT010000054.1:0-18375 GCA_045587665.1 Eubacteriales bacterium | reverse complement strand
TTCAGCTCCGCGCTATATACTTTGTTTTTGTGAGATCTTCTTTGCATAAAAACAACCCCCTTAAAGTAGTCTTGAAAATTTTTTGTTTTTTCAAGTGTCTACTCTAAGGGGATTATATCAGAATGATCTTGGCTTCTATTTTGCCCTTGGCGGATAAAGAAGATATCAAACAGCATATTTTGCGCTGTAGCGTTTATACTCTCTTGCATATTCCTCACTGTCACGGCGGAATGTACGGAGTGATTCGTGGAGATCCAGATTGCCGTGGAGAGTATCCACAACGCAGCCTGCTATATTAGAGCAGTGATCCGATGTTCTTTCAAGATTTGTGAGCAGATCCGACCAAACAAAGCCTGCTTCAATGGTGCAGTCGCCTGTCAGCATTCTGCGAATGTGATTTGAACGAAGTTTTTCTTTTAGATTGTCTATCACCTGCTCAAGAGGCTCAACCAGCATAGCGGCATTTACGTCGCTGTCAACAAAGGATTTCAGCGAAAGGTCAAGTATTTCGTTCACAGCGCCTGTAAGAACAGATAGCTCCTTTCTTGCATCCTCTGAGAAAGCGAATTCCTTTTGGATAAGCTCCTCTGCCGATTCGATAATATTTACGCTGTGGTCTGAAATTCTTTCAAAATCTCCGATAACTCTGAGCAGCTTTGCAGCCTCGGCACTGTCGGTGTCTCCTATCTGAAGGCTGCTGAGCTTTACAAGATATGTTCCCAGAACGTCTTCGTAATTATCGGTTTCGTCTTCGGCCTCTCTTATTCTTTCTGCGATAGCAGGAGTATAATCGGTCAGGGCAATAAGCGAATCTTTAAAGGCATTTGTTGCGATCTCTGCCATATGAGCTGTTAATGCGCGGCAGCGTTCAAGGGCAACTGCGGGAGCCTGAAGCAGACGCTCGTCGAGCATAGCCTGCTTTTCTTCGCTTTTCCCTTTGGAATCTGGCACGATCGTGTATGCTAGCTTTTCAAGAGGAGAAGCCATGGGCATGAGAAGAAGAGTGCAGAGAATATTGAATACAGAATGGCAAACGGCAATACCTGCGGAGGTAGCGTTTTCACCGAGAATGGCAGGGGCTGCAGCCACTTTAACTATTGAAAAGACGGTCAGCCACACCGCTGTTCCGATAACGTTGAAGGATAGGTGAACAATAGCAGCGCGCCTTGCGTTTTTGTTTGCACCTATAGAAGAGAGCATAGCTGTTGCGCAGGTTCCTATATTCTGACCCATGATGATCGGAATTGCTGCTCCGTAGGGTACAAGTCCGGAGAGGGCTAGGGCCTGAAGAATACCTACCGAGGCAGAACTTGACTGAATAATGGCGGTGAGGATCGCACCTGCAAGCATACCCAGCGCAGGATTTGTAAACATGGTGAAAAATCTTGTGAACGCAGGAACATCCTTCAGACCTGCAACTGCCGCAGACATCGTATCCATGCCGAACATCAGCGTTGCAAAGCCAAGGAGTATCATTCCTACATCCTTCTTTTTACTGCTCTTGCAGAACATAAAGCATATAATGCCGATAAGCGCAAGAATGGGGGTAAATGAGGTGGGCTTTAACAGCTGAACAAAAATGTTATCACCCGAAATACCGCCAAGGCTGAGTACCCAGGCGGTAACCGTTGTTCCCACATTTGCGCCCATTATAACGTTTATCGCTTGTTTCAGAGACATAAGCCCGGAGTTTACAAATCCAACAACCATAACTGTTGTTGCCGAAGAGCTTTGAATAACTGCAGTGACCCCAAGACCTGTGAAAAAACCTGCTAACCTGCCGGTGGTAAGCTTTCCGAGAATTGAGCTGAGCTTTGCGCCGGCGCGGCGTTCCAGAGCCTGTCCCATAATAGTCATTCCAAAGAGGAAGAGACAAAGTCCACCAATGAGTGTAAGAGTGTCAAAAATTGTCATAAAGATAGTTCCTTTTTTAGTTTTTATGATTTTATGATACCCTCTTTTCATCAAATTCAAAATCACAGTTTTGTAAAATCTGTGTAAATTCGCGCCCCATATCCCCAAAAATAATTGTTTATAGAAAAAACCAAAGAGCTGTGGTTAGCTCTTTGGTTTTTTTACATTGATTTCGGGAAACGCAGGGTTATGGTTGTGCCTTCGCCATCTACACTTTGCATTTCTATTTTTGCGCCGTGCAGTCGTGCGGAGTGCTTGACTATTGAAAGGCCAAGGCCTGTGCCGCCCACTTCCTTTGAGTGGCTTTTATCAACTCTGTAGAAGCGTTCAAAAACACGGCTCTGATGCTCAGCAGGAATACCTATTCCAGTATCCGACACACTTAGCATAACCGAGCCTTCTTCGCTGTGAACGATTATCTTAACGGTTCCGTTTTCCTTATTGTATTTAATAGCGTTGTCGCAAAGATTAAGCATTATGCCGCCAAGCAGAGGAGCGATTCCGCTTATAACAGCACTCTCACCTTCGATATCAAATGATATACCTGCTTCGGCAGCCTCACCCTCAAGGGTTTTGGCAGTTGAAAGAGCAAGCTCATAAAGGTCAACGTCGGTCCTCTGCATATCAAGTGAGCCTTCATCAAGCCTTGAGAGATTTATAATATCTTCTATAAGGCTGACCATTCTTTTTGCTTCCGAATAAATCTGCCCCGAAAACTGCTCAGCATCTTCGGGCTTTACCATGCCGCTGTTGAGAAGCTCGGCACATCCGAGAATCGAATGGAGCGGCGTTTTAAGCTCGTGAGAAACATTTGCGGTGAATTCTCTTCGCATCTGCTCTGAGCGTTCTCTTTGCGTTGCATCAAATATCAGCATAACATAGCCTTTTATGCCGCTGTCTGAAAGAATGGCGCTGATTTTTATCTGATATTCAAATCCATTGTTTTCTATAAGCTCTTCAACGTGCTCTCCGCTTTCCGCTCTTTTGAAAAGCTCGTCGGAAATAAGATAATGAGCAACCTTTCTTATGTCACAGCCAACACAGTTTGTGCCTGTTTGAAGAAGCTCCATAGCCATTCGGTTAAGGCTGAGAATTATCAGTTCACTATTAGTTATCACAAGCCCTTCGTTCATTCTGTCAGAGGCAACAGTCAGCCGATTTTCGGCATTTTTAAGCTTTTGGTTCAATCTGCGCAGTTGCCTTTGATAGGGGTTAATAATTGAAAATTTAACAGTCAGAGTCACAAAAATTGCTAAAACTATAAAGCAGACCGCAATTTGAATCGCGGTGCTTAAAACATCGGTTTCATAAAAACTGCCAAGCATCATAACAAGGCAGGCTAAAAACAGGGCAAGCAAGATTATAAAAAGGCTTTTATTCTTCATAGTGCACCTCAATTTCTTTTTTCCATTCGATATCCCACGCCTCTGACAGTTTCTATATAATCTCCGCATTTTCCCAGCTTATCACGAAGAGTTCCGATATGTACGTCAACTGTTCGTGTCTCGCCCGTAAAATCAACACCCCAAACCAGGGAAAGGAGTTGATCTCGGCTAAAGACCCTTCCCGGATTTTGCATGAATATCCTGAGGATCTCAAATTCTTTAAAGGTCAGCTGCAGGCGGGAACCGTCTGCTTTTACGGTGTGCTGGTCAAGATCAAGCTCAAGTAGGCCGGAAGCAAGGATCCTGCTTGCTTCGATGCCCCGGCGGCCTGTTCTTCTGAGCACGGCTTTAACCCTTGAAACCATTTCCATCATTCCGAAGGGCTTTGTGAGATAGTCATCTGCCCCGCTGTCAAGCCCGATGACCTTATCATATTCGGTTCCCTTTGCCGTTGCCATTATCACGGGGATATCGGCTGTGGCGGCGTTTGAGCGAAGCTTTGACAGAATGGTTATTCCGTCATCGCCCGGAAGCATGATATCAAGCAGAATAAGCTCAGGGGTCTCTTTTGCGAGAAGCTCCATAAGTGCTTCACCGTCGTTTGCTCCCTTAGCTTCAAAGCCTGCCACCTTCAGGGTATATATCATCATATTTCTTATGCCGTGGTCGTCTTCAACGCAAAAAATCAAAGTTTGCCTCCTGTAAATTGTAAAAGTATCGAAAAAATCACTTAAATCTCTTATATTTCTCTATATCGGGGCGCATAAGTCGTGAAAGGTTTTCTGCCATTTCTATGACGCCTTCTTCTCCGGGAACAACTCTAAGCACCATTCCGATATTGCGTCTTGCGGAGAGGGGGCACGGGAGCTGAGCATTTTGCAAACCGACTCCGGCACCCTTTCAGGGCAAACTCCTCCCTTGATTTCTCGCAGAGTGTCTGCGCCCCATATTTCGATGTTGTCATAAATCATATCATCCTTCAAATGGCCGATGAAAAGTTCTATATCAGTAGTATATAACAAAATTCTTTTTTTTTCAAGTCACAAATCGATATTTTAGCATTTTTTGATATTGAACTGAGGCCGTGGTTGAAAAATAATAAATTTTGCTTTTGAGGTTGATTATTTTCTATTGACAAAAAAGTGCGGATGTGATATAATGATATAAGAATAAAATTTAAGATTCGGTTTGATGCAGATGATCGACGGGATATTAAATTTACCATAAAAAAGTGCAGTGGGCGTACTATGCCCTGTGGTAAAGTCTTGTCGCCTGCGGCAGGGCTTTTTTTGATTTTAATGAGGAGAAGGATTATGGCAAAGATCACAGAAATGCAAATGGCAAATACGGCTTATATGCAGAGCGGCAAGTTGTTTTCTATTGGTGATGCTTTCTCTATGGATGATGAACTTATCCGTCTTTTTGACGATGAAAATAATATTGTTTTTCCCGGTTTTTGCGATGTGCATGTGCATTTTCGCGAACCGGGATTTTCTTATAAGGAGACGATAAAGAGCGGAAGTGTGGCGGCGGCAAGAGGAGGATATACGGCGGTTTGTACTATGCCAAATCTGAATCCTGTTCCCGACAGCGCAGAGCATCTGAAGCTCCAAAAGGACATAATTGCGAAAGACGCTGCGATCAATGTCTATCCTTATGCGGCGATCACGGTTGGACAGAGAGGTGAAGAACTCTCGGCAATGGAAGATATGGCAGAGGACGCATTTGCTTTTTCGGATGACGGACGCGGAGTTCAGTCTGACGACATGATGCGTCAGGCAATGAAGAGAGCGAAGGCTCTTGGAAAGATGATTGTGGCGCATTGCGAGGTCAATGACTTGCTGAAGGGCGGATATATCCACGACGGTGAATACGCAAGGGCGCACGGTCACAGGGGAATCTGCTCTGAAAGTGAATATGCTCAGATAGAGAGGGATATAAAGCTTGCAAAAGAAACAGGCTGTGCTTATCATGTCTGCCACATTTCCGCAAAGGAAAGCGTTGAGGCAATACGAAAGGCAAAGGCCGAGGGAGTAAATATCACCTGCGAGACGGCTCCCCATTATCTTGTTATGGATGACAGTGATCTGCGCGAGGAAGGACGCTTCAAAATGAATCCCCCTTTGCGCGGAAGGAAGGACAGGGAAGCCCTTCTTGAAGGAATTATCGACGGCACAATAGACATGATCGCAACCGATCATGCCCCACATTCGGCAGAGGAAAAATCCAAGGGACTCCCAAAAAGTGCATTTGGTATCGTCGGCATAGAAACGGCATTCCCCGTGCTTTATACCTATCTTGTGCGCGAGGGAATAGTTTCTCTTGATAAAATTATAGATCTTCTTGTATTCAATGCGAGAAAACGTTTCGGAATTCCCCTTAAAAATGACTTTTCTGTCTGGAATCTCGAAAAAAAATTCACCGTAGATCCGAAGGATTTCCTTTCCATGGGCAAGGCGACTCCCTTTGAGGGCGCAGAGCTATATGGGGAGAATCTTCTCACCGTCTGCGGCGGCAAAATTGCTTACAAAAAAGTTTAACATATCGGAGGCTAAAAAAATGGCAAAAAGAACAGATCTAAAGAAAATTTTAATCATCGGCTCGGGCCCTATCGTTATCGGTCAGGCAGCTGAATTTGACTATGCGGGCACACAGGCTTGCCTTGCGCTTAAAGAAGAGGGCTATGAGGTAGTTCTTGTAAACTCAAACCCCGCGACTATCATGACCGACACCACAATTGCCGATAAGGTTTATATGGAGCCTCTGACACTTGAATATATTGCAAAGATACTTCGCTTTGAGCGTCCCGACGCTATCGTTCCCGGTATTGGAGGGCAAACAGGTCTTAATCTTGCTATGCAGCTTGAAAAGAAGGGAATACTTCGCGAGTGCCATACAGAGCTTCTCGGCACAAGCAGTGAAAGTATTGAGAGAGCTGAGGACAGAGAGCTCTTCAAGGAGCTTTGCGAATCCATTGGAGAGCCTGTAATCCCTTCCGAGATCACATATAATCTTGAACAAGCAAAGGAAGCCGCAAAGAGAATAGGCTATCCTGTTGTACTCCGTCCTGCATTCACACTCGGCGGTACGGGCGGCGGCTTTGCATATAATGAAGAAGAACTTATTGAGATCGGTACAAACGGCTTCAAGCTTTCTCCCGTGCATCAGGTTCTTATCGAAAAGAGCGTTAAGGGCTACAAGGAGATCGAATTTGAGGTAATGCGTGACTCAAATGACCATGCTATCACTATTTGCGGCATGGAAAATATTGACCCTGTAGGCGTTCACACAGGCGACTCACTTGTTGTTGCTCCCATTATGACCCTCTCAAAAGAGGATGAAAAGATGCTCAATGACTCTGCTATCAAGATCATCAGAGAGCTTAAGATAGAGGGCGGTTGTAATGTTCAGTTTGCGCTGAATCCCCATACCAGCGAATATTACCTTATTGAAGTAAATCCCCGTGTGTCCCGTTCCAGTGCGCTGGCGTCCAAGGCTTCGGGATATCCTATAGCGAGGGTAACTGCCAAGATAGCGGTTGGCATGGCTCTGGAGGATATCAAGATCGCCAATACAAATGCGGCATTTGAGCCTCGTCTCGATTATGTAATTGCAAAGCTTCCCCGTTTCCCATTTGATAAATTTACCACTGCCTCCAACACTCTCGGAACGCAGATGAAGGCAACGGGTGAGGTAATGGGTATCGGTTCTACTCTCGAAGAGTGCCTTCTTAAGGGCATACGCTCTCTTGAGGTTGGCGTAAACCATATCTATCACCACAAGTTTGACAATATGACAGACGCAGAGCTGCGTGAATATATAAGCGAATTCAGAGATGACAATATCTTTGCCATAGCAGAGCTTATCTACCGTGGCGCAACTGTTGCGGAGATCCATGATATTACAAAGATAACGCCCTTCTTCCTTGAAGCTATCAAACGAATAATAGATATGGAGGAGACCCTTAAGGCTCACCCCTATGATCTTGCTATTCTGACAGATGCTAAAAAGATGGGTTTCTCCGACAAATATGTGGCAAGAATGTGGAAGTGTGCCGAGCTTGACGTTTATGATTTCAGAAAGAAGAATAATCTTTTCCCTGTCTTCCGCATGGTTGATACCTGCCATACCGGAGCTTATATTCCTTACTTCTATTCCTCTTATACCGGCAAAAACGATTCGGTTCTCACAGATAAAAAGAAGATAATCGTTCTTGGCGCAGGTCCTATACGCATCGGTCAGGGCGTTGAATTTGATTATTCCACCGTTCACGCCGTTACAACAATTAAGAATTCCGGCTATGAGGCTATAATTATCAATAACAATCCCGAAACAGTTTCTACCGACTATACAACGGCAGACAAGCTTTATTTTGAGCCTCTTACCCCCGAAGATGTTATGAACATTGTTGAGTTTGAAAAGCCTGTGGGAGTTATTGCTTCTCTGGGCGGCCAGACTGCCATAAATCTTGCGGAGCCGCTTCACAAGAGAGGCGTTAAGATCATAGGAACAGACTGTGACGCGATCGACAAAGCAGAAAACAGAGATATGTTTGAAAAGCTCCTTTCAGAGCTTGGCATCCCTCAGCCAAAGGGCAAGGCTGTTACAAAGATCGAGGATGGCATAAAGACTGCAGCAGAGATCGGATATCCTGTGCTTGTCCGTCCCTCCTTCGTTCTCGGCGGACGAGCAATGCAGATAGTTGCAAATGAGGATCAGTTGCGTCATTATCTTAAAACCGCAGTTGAGATAGACGAGGACAAGCCTGTTCTTGTTGATAAATATATCAGCGGAAAAGAGGTTGAGGTTGACGCGATCTGCGACGGTCAGGATGTGTTTGTTCCCGGTATCATGGAGCTGGTTGAAAGAACGGGTATCCACTCCGGTGACTCTATCAGCGTTTATCCTACCTTCAGTATCTCGGATAAGGTGAAGGGTACTATCCTTCAGTATGCAAAGAAGCTTGGCCTTGGAATTGGAATCGTAGGTCTCTATAATATTCAGTTTATCGTGGATAAAAATGAAGAGGTATATATCATAGAGGTAAACCCGCGTTCCTCCAGAACAGTTCCTTTCCTTTCAAAGGCAACAGGATATAGTTTGGCTGATATTGCCACAGAGGTTATTATGGGCAAGTCTCTTAAGGAGCAGGGAATATTTGGAATCTACCCCGAGGAAAAGAACAGATGGTATGTTAAGGTTCCCGTATTCTCCTTCAACAAGCTCAGGGGACTTGATGCTTATCTCTCTCCCGAGATGAAGTCAACAGGCGAGGCTATAGGCTATGACGATAAGTATTACAGAGCACTTTATAAGGCGCTTCAGGCATCGGGCATGCACCTGCAGAACTACGGAACAGTTCTTGCGACCATTGCAGATTGCGATAAGGAAGAGGCCCTTCCTCTCATACGCCGCTTCTATAATCTGGGCTTCAATATAGAGGCAACAGCAGGTACTGCAACATTCCTTAAAAACAACGGAATCCGCACACACGTTCTCCACAAGATTTCGGATGGCTCGGATGAAATAGCAGATTCTCTCCGCCAGGGTCATATCGCTTATGTTATAAACACAAGCGATCCGGCATCATCCGGTGTTATCCGTGACGGCTTTGAGATTCGTAAATACGCTACCGAAAACAATGTGACGATGTTTACTTCTCTTGATACCGTGCGAGTTCTTCTTGATGTTCTTGAAGAAACAACACTCACAATATCAACTATTGATTCGTAAGGAACAAAAATGAAACAGACAATATTTGAGATAAAAGAAAATGTAAAAATCGCAAAGGATGTCTTCCGCATGACCCTTGCGGGAGACACCAAGGGCATTATTCCCGGTCAGTTTGTAAATATCAAGCTTGAAGGTCTTTATCTGCGCCGCCCCATCTCGGTTTGCGATGTGCCTAAAGACGGGACGCTTGTTATCATTTATAAGGTGGTAGGGCACGGAACAGAGCAGATGAGCCAAATGAGTGAGGGCTCACTTGATGTGCTTACTCAGCTCGGCAACGGATATGATCTCACAAGAAGCGGAGCTGCTCCCCTGCTCGTTGGCGGCGGCGTTGGCGTTCCCCCACTTTATATGCTTGCTAAAAAGCTCTCGGAGCAAGGCAAAAAGGTATCCGTTATCATTGGTTTTAACACTAAGGATGAAATCTTCTATGAAGAAGAGTTTAAAGCGCTGGGAGCTGATGTCAAGGTAACAACCGTTGATGGCTCTTACGGAATAAAGGGATTTGTTACAAACGCAATGGAGGGAATGGATTTTTCATATTTCTATTCCTGCGGCCCGGAGCCTATGCTTCGTGCTCTTTGCACTGCAACGGATAAGGGCGGTGAGCTGAGCTTTGAGGAGCGAATGGGCTGTGGCTTCGGTGCCTGCATGGGATGCTCCTGCAAAACTCTCACCGGCAATAAGAGGATATGCAAGGACGGACCCGTTATGCGAAAGGAGGAGATCATATGGAACGCTTAAAGGTGAATCTCTGCGGCATAGATATGGATAACCCCATAATTCCCGCCAGCGGTACTTTTGGCTACGGATATGAGTTTGCAGAGCTTTATGATATCAACATTCTCGGTACATTCTCCTTCAAGGGCACAACAAAGGATCCAAGATTTGGCAACCCCACACCGAGAATTGCAGAGTGCACTGCGGGCATGATAAATGCTGTTGGACTTCAAAATCCCGGTGTTGAAGCTGTTATAAATGAGGAGCTTCCAAAACTTTCAAAGTGCTTTAATAAGAAGGTTATGGCTAATGTGAGTGGATTTGCTGTCGAGGATTATGCCTACACCTGCGAGAAGCTGGACAAGTGCGATCAGGTGGGTTGGCTTGAAGTAAACGTAAGCTGTCCAAATGTTCACGGCGGCGGAATGAGCTTCGGTACTTCTCCCGAGGCTGCCGCTGAGGTGACCAGAGCTGTTAAAGCGGTTACAACCAAGCCGGTCATCATCAAGCTCTCACCCAATGTTACAGATATCGTCTCTATTGCAAAGGCTTGCGAGGAAGCCGGTGCCGACGGCATAAGCCTTATCAATACCCTTCTCGGTATGAGAATAGACCTGCGCAAGAGAAAACCGGTGATCGCCAACAAAATGGGAGGCTTTTCGGGCAGTGCCATACTTCCCGTGGCGCTCAGAATGGTATATCAGGTTTCGAACGCTGTGAAGATACCTGTTGTGGGTATGGGAGGTGTTTCTTCCGCTGAGGACGTTATTGAAATGATGCTTGCAGGAGCAACTGCAGTTGAGATAGGTGCGGCAAATCTTATAGACCCATATGTTTGCCGTGATATCATCGAAAAATTACCCTCTACAATGGATAAATACGGAATAAAAACATTAAATGAAATTATTGGAGGTGCCCACTAATGGGAAAGGACGTTATAATCGCCTGCGATTTTGACAGCGCAGAAAAGGTATTTACATTCCTTGATAAGTTTACAGGCAGAAAACCTTTCGTTAAGATCGGAATGGAGCTTTATTATGCAGAAGGACCTTCGATCGTTAAGGAAATTAAAAAGAGAGGACATAAAATATTCCTTGATCTTAAGCTTCATGATATTCCCAATACAGTTAAAAAATCTATGGCAGTTCTCTCTCGCCTTGATGTTGACATGACTAATCTTCATGCGGCAGGTACAGGCAGAATGATGGAGGCGGCTATTGAGGGCCTCACACGTGAGGACGGAACAAGACCTATACTCATAGCCGTTACACAGCTCACCTCCACAGATGAAGAGACCATGAAGAAGGATCTTCTCATCGACGCCCCCATTGCCGATGTTGTTATGCACTATGCAGAAAACGCAAAGAACAGCGGTCTTGACGGCGTTGTCTGCTCACCCCTTGAGGCAGGCAAGGTTCACGAGAGATGCGGTAAGAGCTTTGTGACTGTAACTCCCGGTGTCCGTTTTGCTGACGGTGATGTTGGAGACCAGAAAAGAGTTATGACACCCGCCGAGGCAAAGAAGATCGGTTCTGATTATATCGTTGTAGGCAGACCCATCACAGCGGCGGAAGACCCCGTTGCCGCATACGAAAGATGCGTTGCGGAATTTGTTGATTGAGGTTTTCACCGTGTTTCGCAAGTGAGGATGAACGATTTAGATAAAAGAACATCACATTAAAGTTTTTTGCCAAGCTTTTTTCAAAAAAGCGGAAAGGAAATAATTATGGAAAGCTATAAGAGAGAATTTATACAGTTTCTTGAAGGTGCAGGCGTGCTGAAGTTTGGTGATTTTACCGCAAAGAGCGGCAGAAAAATTCCCTATTTCATCAACGCAGGCATGATAAAGACGGGCGAGGATATCGCAAAGCTCGGCGAATTCTATGCAAGAGCATATACAGAAAAGCTCGGTCAGAAAAAGGCTGTTCTTTACGGTCCCGCGTATAAGGGAATATCCCTTGCAGTTTCTGCTGCAGTTGCCCTTTCAAAAAATGGACTAAATGTTCCATTCTTCTTTAACCGCAAGGAGGTCAAGGATCATGGCGAGGGCGGCGTGTTTGTAGGATATGTTCCACAGGCAGGCGAGGAGATCGTAATTATCGAGGATGTCATCACTGCAGGAACGGCTATCAGAGAAAGCATGGAGATCCTTTCACATCTTGAAGGCACAAAGGTTGCCGCAACATTTATCATGGTAGACCGCAAGGAAAAGGGTCAGACAGATAAGGGCGCAATGCAGGAGATAGAGGAGCAGTTTGGATTCCCGGTATATTCGATAGTTGATGTTTACGATATCATCGAATACCTCTCCGAGGACGAGAAAAACAAGGAGAATGTTGATAGAATCAAGAACTATCTGGCAGTAAACGGAGCGAAATAAGCCTGCACTTGCAGGAAGGGCTATAAACGACGGTTGCGGAGGCGTTTACGCTTCCTCCGCTGAACCTCTACGTTTGGGAAGGAATGAAAAAGGGAAAAATGAGAAGCCTTATTGATATACACGATTTTACCACAGAGGAGATAGATTCTCTCATAAGTGTGGCAAACGACATAATCGAAAATCCGGACAAATATGCGGATAAGTGCCGCAGAAAAAAGCTGGCAACGCTCTTCTACGAGCCTTCCACAAGAACAAGGCTCAGCTTTGAGGCTGCTATGCTGGAGCTTGGCGGAAGCGTCATCGGATTTTCCGAGGCATCAAGCTCCTCAGCCGCAAAGGGCGAAAGTGTTGCCGACACGGCGAAGGTAATGAGCGCCTATGCAGACATAATTGCTATGCGTCATCCGCAGGAGGGCGCGCCTTATGTTGCATCGAGAAACGCAACAGTCCCGGTTATCAATGCGGGAGACGGCGGACATAATCATCCAACTCAGACCCTTACCGATCTGCTTACCATTTCCCGCGAAAAGGGCAGGCTTCATGACCTGACTGTTGGCTTTTGCGGTGATCTTAAATACGGAAGAACGGTTCATTCTCTTATCGCGGCTCTTGCAAGATATGAGAATATCAAGATAGTTCTCATTTCACCATCGGAGCTGACGGTTCCCAGCTATGTTCGCTATGAGGTCCTGAACAAAAACGGTATGAAATATGTAGAGACCACCGATCTAGAGGCCGCTATGCCCGAGCTTGACGTGCTCTATATGACGAGAATTCAGCGTGAACGCTTTGAGGAAGAAGCAGACTATGAGCGCCTGAAGGATAGTTATATTCTTACTATGGAAAAGCTTGCGCATGCAAAGAACGACCTTGCTATTCTTCACCCACTGCCCAGAGTGAATGAGATAAGTGTCAGAGTAGACAGCGACCCCAGAGCTTGCTATTTTAAGCAGGTGCACAACGGAAAATATATCAGAATGGCATTGATACTTCGCCTTCTCGGAGAGGCGGACGGCGTTATTGGCAATGAAAATCGAGAAAATTTATTGGTAAATCAGCTTTTGTGCTCAAACAAGCGCTGCATAACCCAGACAGAGCAGGAGCTTGACCAGCTCTTTAAGGTGACAGACCCCGAGGCAGGGATCTGCCGCTGTGTCTACTGCGAAGCCAAAACATTTCTGACAAAATAAAAAACATCGGGTGTGAGCAGAATGCTCACACCCGATGTTTTTTATTTACCAAGATGAACGCCCCAGCCGGCAATGTATTGCGCAAGGAGCACGATATCCCGTGTGTTGATAATTCCGTCTCCGTTGCAGTCGGCGGCAGAGCTGTATAGGAATATATTCTCCCATTCCGCAACGAGCTGAGCAATAAGCACAACATCTCTTGTGTTTATGAGATGATCTCCTGAAACATCTCCGATGCCAAGGACAGTAGCGATGCCTGAAATCAATTTTGCGCTAAGGTCTTTGCCGCTTTGGTTTTTCAGAACTGTTTTTTCTGCGATTATGTTATAATCAGAGATTGATGCAGTTTCGTTTATCTTAAAGGTCAGCCAAATGCAGGTTCCGTTTTTCCACCAGTCATGATCACTGTTCAAATACAGTATTATTTTGCCGGGAGTGGAAGTGTCAGCACTTGCATCAAAAGGAAACGCATTGCTGCGCTCACATTTTACAAGCGTAAGAGCCTGGCTGTTATAGTAGACTGCAAGCTCGATATTGGAAATTCCGGGGTTGCCACAAATAGAAATGGGTATACACACCTCTTTGTTTACGATCGCCTTATCCGAACCGAGTGTGATCTGAAAAGGATCCTTAAGGGTTACTGTGCCCGAAACCGAATAGAGCTTTTTTGTGTTTTTGTCAAACAAGGGATAGTCATTGAGCTCGCAAATCAGCTTGCCGTCAAGGTATTTATAACCGTATATAAAGAAATATGTGCCAAAAGAATTTGCAGGAGTAAATATTTTTTCGTTTTCACCGGATGTCAGGTCATAGTACCAGATAGAAGAAGGAAGAGAATAGATAAGCTTTGTTCCCTCAGAATAAAGTCTTGAAAAGCTTCCTATCCAGTTTCCGCCCGATTTTGCTTTCCAGTATGCCTTGATGTTGATCACCGGTATTCCGTCAATGGTTTTTATAATTCCTTCTTCGCTGTCGATATAATATATCTCTCCGTTAACCAGCTGAAATGCCGCATCTGATTTTGTCCAAAAATAGTTGTCATATTTGGTGTTTGTAATAGAGCGATCGTAGTCCGAGGCATTGTGGCTCTCATAAAATTCCCATATAGAGCAGAGAAAATTATCATGGGAAACATTACCGCTAATGTCCCAAACCGGGTCGTCAAAGGTCACGTCAACATAAAAACGGTCGCCGTCAATATACACGATGTTCCAGACGTGGCGCATAGAAGCAGATCGGCAAAGCTCTGATTTTATGCCCACTTGCTTCAGGAGATACATATATGTTTCCGCATACCCTTGGCAAACAGCAAGACCGTTCACCAAAACACCGTATTCGGTATAAACCTCGGGCGGCAGGGTGTCTGACAGATAATTTTCATAGTCATATTCGCAGTGAATTATTATCCTGTCGTGAATAAGCAGTGCCTTTTCAACATCGGTCAGTGCATCATTACCCTTTATTTCATTGAGCAAGAGCTCAACATTCTGCTGCCAGATCCGGTATTCCTTAAGATACTCATCATGAGACATAGTGTATGTAACTTCCAGCCTTGTCATGATACTGCTTCCCCATGCAGACTCTGATTCTACGTGAAAGAATTCTACCATTTCGTTTCTGACAAAGTCAAATACTGCATTTACGGTTTCGTTATCAAAGGAAATTCCGAGAGCTGAAACATCTATGCTTGTTTGCTGTTTGGCAAAACCTTCAGACAAAACCTCTCTCAGCTTCCGGGAGTCGAAGTATTTGTCAGTGCAGTCTAAACTTGTGCTTGAGGCATAGAACAGCGGAGGCTCTTCAAAGGCAATACATTTTTCTTCTTGTGCACTCGCCAGCACTGTAGCTGAAAAGCTGAGCAATATTGCCGCAAAAAGAGTGCATAATAATTTTTTCACAGGTAACACCTCTCATTCATATTTCTTCTATAATTATAGTACGATTAGCAAAAAAAGTCAATAAGATTGCAAATGTTGTAAAAAAACAAAATTGCCTATTGACAAAAAACACAAGATATGCTATAATATCGTCACTATCACCCCAATATATAGATTTTTAGGAAAACGGAGGGCAATATGAAAGTAATAAAGCGAAACGCATCTGAAGTGGATTTTGACATAACCAAGATAATAACTGCCATAAGCAAAGCAAACGAGGCGGCACCTGAGGAGGCCAGAATGACCCCCTTACAGATAAGAAGGATATCAGAGAGGGTAGTTCTTGCCTGTGAAAATCTTGGGCGTTCACCTGCAGTTGAAGAGATACAGGATATGGTTGAGAGCCAGATAATGGCACACGGGGCTTTTGAGGTTGCAAAGTCGTATATAACCTACCGATATACACGAACACTTGTGCGCCAGTCAAACACCACAGATGATAAGATACTCAGCCTTATTGAATGTAACAACGAAGAGGCAAAACAGGAAAATTCAAATAAAAACCCCATAATAAATTCAACTCAGCGAGACTATATGGCAGGCGAGGTTTCGAGAGATATCACAAACCGAATTCTTTTGCCAAAGGAAATAGTTGACGCTCACAATGAGGGCATAATACATTTTCACGATACCGACTATTTTGCACAGCATATGCACAATTGTGATCTTGTAAACCTTGAGGATATGCTAAACAACGGCACTGTTATAACAGGAACTCTTATCGAGCGTCCTCATTCCTTCTCCACTGCCTGCAATATTGCAACTCAGATCATTGCCCAGGTTGCTTCAAACCAATATGGAGGCCAGTCCATATCCCTTGCCCACCTTGCGCCATTTGTAAATGTTAGCCGGGAAAAGATAACAAAAGATGTTGTGGAGGAAAACGCCGAGTTTGGCAGAGAACTTAGTGCGTCGGAGATTTCTGCAATAGTTGAAAAAAGACTGCGCGAAGAGATCCGAAAAGGCGTTCAGACCATTCAGTATCAGGTCGTAACTTTGCTGACAACAAACGGTCAGGCCCCATTTGTAACCGTTTTTATGTATCTTGGAGAGGCTAAAAATGAACAGGAGAAGAAGGACCTTGCCTTGATAATCGAAGAGGTACTTATCCAGCGTCACAAGGGTGTTAAAAACGAAAGCGGCGTTTGGGTGACCCCTGCTTTTCCAAAGCTTATATATGTTCTTGAAGAAGAAAACGTTCACGATGATTCGCCCTATTTCTATCTTACAAAGCTTGCGGCAAAATGCACGGCAAAGCGTCTTGTTCCCGATTACATTTCCGAAAAGAAGATGAAGGAACTGAAAGAAGGCAATTGCTTCCCCGTTATGGGCTGCCGCAGTGCTCTCTCTCCCTACAAGGATGAAAATGGAAATTATAAATTTTACGGTCGCTTCAATCAGGGTGTTGTAACTCTCAATCTTGTTGATATAGCTCTTTCCAGCGGCGGAAGCATGGATAAATTCTGGAAGATATTTGACGAACGTCTGGAGCTTTGCTATAAAGCTCTTATGTGCCGCCATGAAAGGCTGAAGGGGACCCTGAGCGATGTTGCGCCCATACTTTGGCAATACGGTGCCTGCGCAAGGCTCAAAAAGGGAGAAACGATCGATAAGCTCCTATACAACGGCTATTCAACAATTTCTCTTGGCTATGCAGGACTTTGCGAATGTGTCAGATATATGACCGGTAAATCTCACACAGATCCAAGCGCAACACCATTTGCCCTTGAAATAATGAAATATATGAATTCTGCCTGCAACAGGTGGAAGGCGGAGACAACTATCGGCTTTGGAATCTACGGAACCCCTCTTGAATCTACTACATACAAATTTGCAAAGTGTCTCCAGAGAAGATTTGGTGTGATCAAGGATGTAACCGACAAGGGATATATAACAAACAGCTATCATGTTCACGTTGGCGAGGAGATAGATGCCTTCAGCAAACTGAAATTTGAGGCGCAGTTCCAGGCTCTTTCAACCGGAGGAGCTATCAGTTATGTTGAGGTGCCGAATATGCAAAACAACCTTGATGCTGTTATTTCTGTTATGCGCTTCATTTATGATAACATTATGTATGCCGAGCTTAACACAAAGAGCGATTATTGTCAGGAATGTGGCTTTGACGGTGAGATAGAGATACGGGAGAATGACGGAAAGCTGGTCTGGACATGCCCAAAATGCGGAAATACCGACCAGAATAAGATGAATGTTGCAAGGCGAACCTGCGGCTATATAGGAACTCAGTTTTGGAATCAAGGAAGAACTCAGGAGATAAAAGAGAGAGTTCTTCATCTATAAGGAGCTTCAATGTATTACGGTGAAATAAAAAATTGCGATATAGCAAACGGAAGCGGGGTTCGTGTTTCTCTGTTCGTTTCGGGTTGCCGAAACCGCTGTGAGCATTGCTTTCAAAAACAAACATGGGATTTTGAATACGGAAGGCCCTTTACCGAGGAAACAGAGAATAGCATACTTAAAATGCTTGAGCCATCATATATCGAGGGGCTTACGATCCTTGGCGGAGAACCCTTTGAGCCTGAAAATCAGATTGTTCTTTGCGCTTTTGTTGAAAAGGTCAGGGCAAGTCTTCCGGGCAAAAATATTTGGGCATATACAGGCTTTACTCTTGAGGAACTTTTCTCGAAGGATTGCCGTGCCCACTGCTCCGAAACCGCAAAGCTGCTTTCTATGATAGATGTTCTTGTTGACGGAAGATTTGTGGAAGAGAAAAAGGACATTTCTCTCCGATTCAGGGGATCTTCAAATCAAAGGCTGATAGATCTTCCGCAAACACTTAAGGGCGGAAGGGTCGTATGCTTAGAATAAAACCCAAAGGGCTATCGCATAAATGCGATAGCCCTTTGGTGTTAAACGATAATTATTGTTTTCAGATATGTAGTTTTGTCAATGATGTGAGACTAAAAAAGTAAAAATAAAAGTAACGAGTTTAGTTAAATGCTTTTGCAGTCGGAAGAAGGGGCGAAGCCCCGAGAGGAGACTGCAAAAGCGGCGCGCGGTCAAGCGCAGGTGTTTTCCAGTTCCTTTTGCTTTTGATTCGGAGATTTCCACCCAAGAACCGCCATAGGAATACCGTTAGAACGATACAAATAACGCTT
>JAZNCT010000053.1:0-19906 GCA_045587665.1 Eubacteriales bacterium | reverse complement strand
TAGACTTTTTTATTTATTTTATCTCGATTATAGATTCATCCCACATTGAGGGAGCATCATAACCGAGCATATTTACCATTGTTGCGGCAACATTTGAAAGGCCGAATTTGCCTTCGTCTGCCTTAACAGTGTATTTATCTGCACTGAAGTTGTCGTAGATGATACAAGGCACTCTGTTGAGTGTGTGGCTTGTCTTGGACTTAAAGGAACCGTCCTTCCCTGCCTTGGGCTGACCGGACTTTTTATCCATTTCATACATCTCGTCTGCATTACCGTGGTCTGCTGTGATAAGAGCCGCACCGTGGAGCTTATCAACAACCTTGAGAATTCTCTCAAGCTGAAGGTCAAGAGCCTCCATAGAGCAGATTGTTGCTTCAAGATTTCCTGTATGACCTACCATATCACCGTTGGGGAAATTAACACGGAGATACTTATATTTTCCGCTTTCAAGACATTCGATGAGCTTATCTGTGATCTCTGCGCACTTCATCCAGGGTCTCTGCTCAAAGGGCACAACATCGGAAGGAATCTCGATATAAGTTTCAAGCTCCTCGGAGAACTTGCCGCTCTTATTAGCGTTCCAGAAATAGGTCACATGACCGTACTTCTGTGTTTCCGAGATAGCCAGCTGAGATACGCCTGTGTTTACAAGATATTCACCCATTGTGTTTGTGATCTCGGGGGGAGATACAAGATACTTGTGGGGAATATGGAGGTCGCCGTCATACTCAAGCATACCTGCGTAAACTACCTTTGGGAAACGAACTCTGTCAAACTTATCAAAGCTCTCGTCCTCAAAAGCCTTGGATATCTCGATCGAACGGTCGCCGCGGAAGTTATAGAAGATCACGCTGTCACCGTCCTCGATCGTACCAACGGGCTTGCCATCCTCGGCGATAACGAAGGGAGGAAGATCCTGGTCAATGACATGAAGCTCGTCACGGTAGGTCTGAACGGCCTTTGCCGCACAGCAGAACTGTCTGCCCTCTCCGAGAACGTGTGCCTGCCAGCCGCGCTCAACCATGCTCCAGTCAGCCTCATATCTATCCATAGTGATCTTCATTCTTCCGCCGCCGCTTGCGATCCTGATATCAAAATCGGGAGCACGGAGCTCGGAAATAAACGCCTCAAAGGGCTCGATATAATCAAGAGCACTTGTTTCGCCAACATCGCGTCCGTCAATAAGGATATGGATACGAACCTTATTGACTTTTTCCTTTTTAGCCTGAGTGAGCATTGCCTTCAGATGATCTATATGAGAGTGAACATTTCCGTCTGAGAAAAGGCCGATAAAATGCAGAGTTGAAGCATTTGCATTAACATTCCCTACAAGCTCCTGCCATGTAGCGGAAGCAAACATCTTACCGCTTTCGATAGACTGGGAAACCAGCTTTGCACCCTGAGCAAAAACCTGACCTGCGCCAAGCGCATTGTGACCTACTTCAGAGTTACCCATATCGTCATCAGAGGGCAGACCAACAGCTGTTCCGTGAGCCTTCAGCGAAACCATGGGGTATTTTGCCATAATGGCATCAAGAGTTGGTGTATATGCTGTTGCAACAGCATTTGAAACTGTGTTTGGTGCAATGCCCACTCCGTCCATAACAATGGTGAGAACAGGACCTTCTATGCCGCCGAAGCGTGCATTTTTTTCAAGCTTGTTCATTTATATATCCTCCAAGTTTTATAAACTACCTATATATTTTACCACATATTTGCCACAAATCAATAGATTTTTTGAATTTCCGTCATATTATCAACATATTTCTCAAAGAAAATCTCTTTTCACAGCACCCTGAATAAAATTTTTATCTATCGGGTATGATGAGACAACCGAAAAACTCTCTTCTGGCATGGGCCCGGTGCATCGGTCCCTTCAGTAACCTAATAATTTTGGAAGTGCTGATAAAAGTAATATAATTATCCGTCAAAATATATAGGCATACAATGCTTATTCATCCAACATTTTTTGGCACGAAATAAAGCTTAGTCCACTTTTATAATCCATGGTCAATATACATTTCAATTATAAGAGAATACCCTATCCTCTCCTGCACCAATTCGCGTCAGATAGATATCACCGTCATCTGCCACAGTAACTATAGTAAAGCTGTTTTCGGTTTCATCGCCCCTCGTCATTTTGGGGGCGGTATCATTTGCCGCTTTGTCAAGGCAATCGTTGTTAAGACCTATATAGAATATTGCGTCCCCCGGCAAAGCATCGCCGCTGCGATATTCAACATTAGTATTATAAGCTCCGCTCTCGTCTGTGTACCAAACAAAGGAGCTGTCTCTGTGCCAGTGACCGCTCATAGTAAAGACGGTTCCACTGAAGTCAATATCAGAAAAATCGTATTTTTTGTTTGCGTCTCCAACAAGGATCCTCATATTATGGTTCTTTGCATTTGCATATATATCCACGCTCTTTCCTGCTCTGAAGGCAGAAAGGATCTGATATATCTCCTTGTTGCCGGATTTGCCTTCAGTATAATGAGAGAGCATATGCCCAACAACCGCAACGTCATAGCCCTCCGGAACAGTTCGCAGTGTTTCTGCAAGCCAATCAAACTGTGTGGGAAGAATAGCTGTCCACAGCGCATTACCCATAGTATACCTGGTGGTAAGACCGCAATTGCCTGTATCAAGAACGATATACCTGATCTTCTGCTCCTCATCATCTATATGATAGTGCATCTTTGCCCAGGCATAGGCCTGTTCCTTCATATCTTCTGCCGAATAATAGACCTGCGGTAGCTTTCCTTCACTTGTAACAAACCAACCGTTCTCCTCACCAACGGCCTTGTAGTCAAGCAGCTCCAGCTTTTCGATAAGAGCATCATCAAAGCTCACAACATCAGCAATATGTGCCACTGATCCTTCATAAATATTTGTATCGGGGAGAATATAATTGAAAGCGCCGCAGCCGTTTTCACCCTCCACCTGAACAGTAGCGTCATCTGCCCTCTCGTATGACATCCACCTTGTGTAATTTGCATCGTGGTTTCCAACTGCAAACAGACCGTCTTTGCCGAAAATATCAAAGAAATATTCTTCCATAGATGTAAT
Source organism: Eubacteriales bacterium (assembly GCA_045587665.1). Taxonomy (GTDB): domain Bacteria; phylum Bacillota; class Clostridia; order Oscillospirales; family CAG-272; genus SIG710. The sequence goes on along the minus strand of JAZNCT010000053.1, from coordinate 16,840 downwards.
AAAAAGCTTATTGGCTGTTTCAATGTCTTTTTCTTTTGAATAGGGGTCACCCAGATGTATAACCGTTTTTATGCCGGTCTTCTCTCTCACATACTGCACAAGAGAAGCAGCTTTTCGGGTGTTGCGGTTCATACTGCTCTGAAAATGGGTGTCGGTGTAGATTATAAAGGATTTTCCCTTGGGCATTGACGCAAGCTTTGCATCAATGTGTTCTATCCAATAATCGTTAAGCGGAACGATAAATTCTGCCCCCGTCAGCTTTGAAGATTCTTTTATTGCAGATTTGTTTTCGGGGTTTTTTACAGATATAACAAGTCCATTGTTATCGGGAAATGCGTCTTCGCCGACAGTGTATTTTGACGCTTCGATAATAATCTCCCGAAGAGCAGTACAATCGGAAAATGCCCTTGACTCTATTATTTTAATTCCCGTGTCAAGCGTCAAAAAAGCTAAAGAAGTACAACCTTTAAATGTATTTTCACATATCTCGGCAACATGCCTTGACAGTATTACCGCCTCAACAGATGAACATCCGAAAAGCAGAGATTTTGAAAAATAGTTTTTCCTGTTTGAAGGTGTTCCGTATGAAGCCCCCGAAAGGTCAACAACATTTTCGTTTTTTGAATTGCCAAACCAAACGGTTTTAAGAGATGATGCACCGTAAAAAAGACCGTTTACAGCCTCTCCATTTTCTTCAACCCAAAAGCTCTGCCTATCCCCGCAAAAATGCACGCTTACAAGATTGGGCATGGAAGCACACAGGTTTCTCGCACCGCTCCCAACAGCGGTCTCCGCCGCCTCTGCACTGTAAGAGATCCTACCCGGAAAATATGCTATTTCCATATGAATGACCTTGTCTCTCAGTGGCTCTATTGACAAAAGATATTCCGAATTTGAAGCATCAAACCGCCTTGCCTTGTTATTCTCGTCCATAGTAACAGTGAGCACACCTTCTCCGTTAAGTGACCAAGCAAATTCACCCTCAACACTGCCTCTTGTATAATATCCTTCCTCATCAAGACCTATGGCGGTATCATCTGAAGTTTTACCGCAAGAAAACAGCAATGCCACAGCACAAATGATAGTAAACAATACAAATAATTTCTTCATACTTCCTCCTAAATAAAATATTTTATGTGTAAGAAAACTCTGCGCCCTCTCCTGCGCCTATTTTTGTAACAACTACTCTGCCGTCATCCGTCAAAGTAACGATATCAAAGCACTGCTCTGTTACCGTGCCCGGTATCATCTCAACATCAAGCTCATCTGCGGGCTTCTCAAAACAATCATTGTTGATAAGGAAAAGAGCCATGGCATTATCCGGATATGTTTTGCCACTCTCATATGGCTCGTTTACGTGCTCTGTTCCGTCTTCCTCGTTATACCACATATATATACGCTCCCTGTGCCAGTGGCCGGACATAGTAAAGATCATTTTGTTAAAGGAGCTGCCGCTGAAATCGTATTCCTTTGTCATATCACCGATAAGGATCGCAGAATTCTCGTTGCTCTCTCCAACCTGTATGCTCACCTTGCTCTTTGAATGAAAAGCTTGCAGGATCTTGTAAATTCCATGGCTTCCGCCGCCCTTCCCCGGCACCTGTGTTGCAAACATATGACCGACCACCGCAATGTCATAGCCTTCAGGCGTTGACATAAGTGTCTCTGCAAGCCAGTCATATTCAACGGGGAATATACCTGTCCACAGCCTATTTAAAACATAGTAAGCAACAAGACCGCAGTCGCCTGTGTCCATAACTATATAGCGTATCCTGCTCTCATCATCGTCATAATGATAGTGCATCTTTGCCCAAACATATGCCTGGCGCTTTATCTCCTCGGGACTGTAATAGATCTCCCCTCCCGGAATTCCAACCTCGGGATATGTCAGCTTATCAAGCTTTGCTATCATCTTTTGGTCAAATTTAACCATGTGCTCAATATGCTTTACCGAAACATCGTAAACATAGTCCTGGGGAACGAGATAGTTAAAGGCACCGCCGCCGTCAACCCCCTCTACCTCAGGGTTCTCTTCTCTCCTTGAAGCCCCAAGCCAGCGTGTGATGTTTGTATCGTGGTTTCCAACGGCAAAAAGACCGTCATCTCCGAAAACATCATAAAAATACTCTTCAACAGATACTTTAAGCAGCTTCTGCACCTCATCAAAGCTCGCACCGCTTTTTATGGGGTCACCCAGATTAAGTACCCTTTTGATACCTGTCTTTTCTCTTATGTATCTTATAAGCGATGTGGTCTTTCTTGCATTTCTCGTTCCGTCAGAGCGAAAATGCCAATCGGTGAAAACTATAAAGGACCTTCCCTTTGGTATCTCCTTTATCCTCTCATCAAGGTGCTCCTTCCAATAATCGTCTATCTGTGCATTTACTTTTGAGAGCACACCGTCGCTTGTATATAAATCTCCGTTTTCCATTTTTAGCTATCTCCCAAAGATAATAATTATACAGTTATTATACACTATTTTAAAAAATTCGTCAATAAAATACCTTAAATTGGTTGAAAAAATTTATACATTGTATTGAAATGTACATAAGAGAAAGTGTTTAAGCTTTTCAATAAATACGGTTTAAGGGCAGCTATCATTTAAATTCATTAAAAATGAACTTATTGCATATACTTCACAAATCGGCAGACTAAAAAATGCTGCATAATTTTACAAGCTCAGAGCTTTGGGTGGAGCTTGACAGGCAGGAAAAGATAAAAATATCTGCCGGCGAGACAGTCAAGCTGTCGTAATGCCCAAAATACAAACAAGAAATTTCAGTTATGTTGACAAAAATGCCATATTTTTTTATTATATAAACAAAAAGCCTTAAAGCCCTTGACAAAACTGCATATTGAGTGTATAATATTTGCATAATCGCAAATTCATTGTATAAATATTCACGGAGGCTTATTATTATGAATAAGAAAAATATCAAAAAAGTCGTTCTTGCATATTCGGGTGGTCTTGATACATCTATCATCATCCCGTGGCTCAAAGAAAATTACAACAATTGCGAAGTCATTGCCGTTTCAGGCAACGTCGGCCAGGCAGACGAGCTTGAGGGTCTTGAAGAAAAGGCTATCAAAACAGGTGCGTCAAAGCTTTATGTTCTCGATCTCACCGACGAATATGTTGATGATTACATCATCCCCACAATGAAGGCAGGCGCTATTTATGAGGAATATCTTCTCGGTACAAGCCATGCCCGCCCCTGCATTGCAAAAGGTCTTGTTGAAATTGCGCTGAAGGAAGGCGCAGACGCTATCTGCCACGGCTGCACAGGCAAGGGTAACGACCAGGTTCGCTTTGAGCTTGCTATAAAGCATTTTGCTCCCGGTATGCCTATTATTGCTCCATGGCGTGAATGGGATATCAAATCCCGTGAAGAAGAGATAGACTATGCCGAAGCACACAACATTCCTCTAAAAATAAACCGCGAAACAAACTATTCAAAGGATAAGAACCTGTGGCATCTTTCCCACGAGGGTCTCGACCTTGAGGACACAGGAAATGAGCCGCAGTATGAAAAGCCCGGATTCCTTGAAATGGGCGTTTCTCCTATTATGGCTCCCGACAAGCCTACATACATCACTCTCGATTTTGAACAGGGTGTTCCTGTTGCTCTTAACGATGAAAAGATGAGCGCAAAGAATATCATTCTTAAGCTAAATGAAATTGGCGGCGCAAACGGAATTGGTCTTCTTGATATCGTTGAAAACCGTCTTGTGGGCATGAAGTGCCGCGGCGTTTACGAAACTCCCGGCGGAGCTATCCTTTACAAGGCTCACAGCGTTCTTGAATCTATCTGCCTTGACAAGATGACATCTCACGAAAAGCAGAAGCTCTCTATCACCTTTGCAGAGCTTGTTTATAACGGTCAGTGGTTCACACCTCTCCGCGAAGCTCTTTCTGCTTTTGTTGACAAAACGCAGGAAAGAGTTACAGGAAAGGTTCGTCTCAAGCTCTATAAGGGCAATATGATAAACGCAGGAGTCTGGAGTCCCTACTCCCTTTACAGCGAGGAGATCGCAACCTTTGGCGAAAGCGACTATAACCAGAAGGATTCTGAAGGCTTCATAAATCTCTACGGTCTGCCGATAAAGGTTCAGGCTATAGTTGACGGAAAGAAATAATAGCAAATACATAATAAGGTTTTCGGGTCAATGCCCGAAAACCTTATTGCAACAGAAAGGAATTTTATCAAATGGCTAAAATGTGGGCAGGAAGAACTGACGGCGCAACCGAAAAGATCGCCGACGATTTTAATTCCTCTATTCATTTTGATAGCAGAATGTATCGCCAGGATATTAAAGGAAGCATGGCTCACGCGGCTATGCTGGCGGCAAAAAATATAATTTCACAGGATGATGCCGATGCTCTTATAGCAGGTCTTGAGGGTATACTATCCGATCTTGAGGGCGGCAAGCTGAGCTTTGATATGGACTGCGAGGACATTCATATGTTTGTTGAACAGGTTCTCACCGAACGGCTGGGTGATGTGGGCAAAAAGCTTCACACAGCAAGAAGCCGCAATGACCAGGTCGCCCTCGATATCCGTATGTATCTGCGGGATGAAGCAAATGAGATCACAGCTTTGCTAAAAAAGCTTGCCTCAACCGTTACAGACAAGGCACAGGAGTATAAAGCCACAATTATGCCGGGCTACACGCATCTGCAAAGAGCACAGCCGATAACATTCGGTCATCACCTTATGGCTTATGCTATGATGATGCTGAGAGATATCGAAAGAATTGAAGACTGCAAAAAAAGAATGAATATGTCGCCTATCGGTTGCTGTGCCCTTGCCGGTACAACCTATGATACCGACCGTCGCTTTGAAGCTGATGAGCTTGGATTCGATGGCATCTGTCTAAACTCTCTTGACGGCGTTTCAGACAGGGATTTTTGCGCAGAGCTTCTTTCTGACTTTGCAATTCTCATGATGCACCTTTCACGCTTTTCCGAGGAAATAATCCTCTGGTCAAGCTGGGAATTTAAATTTGTAGAGCTTTCGGATGCCTACACAACAGGCTCATCTATCATGCCCCAAAAGAAAAACCCCGATATGGCTGAGCTTGTGCGCGGCAAGACCGGTAGAGTTTATGGCGACCTTATGGCACTGCTCACAACACTCAAGGGTCTGCCTCTTGCTTATAACAAGGATATGCAGGAGGATAAAGAAAGCATTTTCGACGCCTGTGACACGGTTAAAATGTGCCTTATGGTATTTGAAGGGATGATCTCTACGATGAAGGCTATTCCCGAAAACATGAAAAAGGCGGCACAAGGCGGATTTATAAACGCAACAGACCTTGCGGACTATCTTGTGAAGAAGGGACTTCCTTTCAGAAGTGCCTACAAAATTTCGGGACAGATAGTAGCTCATTGCATTGCTGAAAAAACTGTGCTTGAAGAATTATCCATAGACGTTTACAGATCATACAGCGAGCTTTTCGATGAAGACCTGTATGAAGAGATCAGCCTTGAAAGTTGCGTAAAAAAACGCATAAGCGAAGGCGGTACTTCTGTGGAGTCTGTTGAGGCGCAGATAAGATTCGTTCGCGAAAAACTGTAAATCATTTAGCTAAACAATCTTGATTTTGGAGGTCAATATGATTTCTCTTAAAGGAAAACATTTTTTAAAACTGCTTGATTTTACCCCTGCCGAAATTGAAGGTCTTATCGACCTTGCCGCAGATCTCAAAGCAAAGAAAAAAGCTGGTATTTTACACCAAGAATGTAAGGGCAAGAATATTGCCTTGATATTTGAAAAGACCAGCACCAGAACTCGTTGTGCTTTTGAGGTTGCGGCTGCAGATCTGGGTATGCACCCTGTTTATCTCGACCCCACCGGGTCTCAGATAGGAAAAAAAGAGAGCATTGCTGACACGGCGAGAGTTCTGGGGCGTATGTTTGACGGAATAGAATACCGCGGATATGGGCAGGAGATAGTTGAAGAGCTGGCAAAATATGCAGGGGTTCCCGTTTGGAACGGATTGACAAACGAATTTCACCCCACACAGATCCTTGCAGACTTTCTCACCATAAAAGAGCACTGCGGCTCGCTAAAAGGCAAGAAGCTTGTTTATATGGGTGATGCAAGATACAATATGGGCAACTCTCTTATGGTTGGCTGTGCCAAAATGGGTATGCACTTTGTTGCCTGCACAAATAAAAAGTATTTCCCCGATGCTTCTCTCATTTCCGAGTGCAAAAGGATAGCCGAGGAAACAGGTGCGACAATAGAGTTTTCCGAGGACACTGCCTCAGTTAAGGGGGCTGATGTAATCTACACCGATGTTTGGGTATCAATGGGCGAGCCTGCCGAAGTATGGAAGGAAAGAATTGCCGATCTCACACCCTACAGAGTAACAGCGGACATTATGAAAACAGCAGGTGAACAGTGCCGCTTTATGCACTGCCTGCCCGCCTTCCACGATCTCAAAACAACCGTTGGCAAGGAAATCTACGAAAAGTTCGGTCTCACCGAAATGGAGGTTTCTGACGAAGTCTTTGAATCGCCTGCTTCCATTGTATTCGATGAAGCCGAAAACAGAATGCACACGATTAAAGCCGTTATGCTGGCAACACTCTGATATACCATATAAAATCAAAACAACCGTCGCAATCGACGGTTGTTTTGATTTTATAAACGTTATTCAAGTATGTAAACTCTCATACTTCTTCTGCCAAACTGAAGAAGCTCTTCTCTTGTCCCTTCCATGCAGATATCAATATGCTTTCCTTTAAAGTTGCCGCAGTCCTCTGCCGAGCGATATCCTATCTCGCCCCATTTACCTGTAATAAACATTTTAGTTCCATATGGGATAAGCTTTGGATCAACTGCAATCACTTCTTCGTTAGCCACGTGTCCTGTAGCAGTTATACCACCTGTGTGATATGCGGTTGCAACAACATCAATGTAATATGAATAGCTATAGATCGTGCCGTCCTCAGCGGTAACAGTACCCCCCACACCTTTATAATATACAGCATTTACAGGGTTTGATTCAATGGTTTCGGAAACAACACTGTCAGAAACAACAACGCCGTCAACCGACGTTATCTCATGAGTAACAGTCTTTTTGCCGTTCACTCCGGCTTCAACAAGTGATTTTTCTCCCTTGGGAATAGTCAGGGACGGCATATAAACTGTGTCAAAGGGAATGTCTGTCTCTTCTGTATAATATTCTGTTTCATAAACGCCAATAGTGATCTCAAGCCCGTCTTTTATCATACTGTCGGGAGCTACATTCATCCCAGCATTCCCTTCAATCTCTATCCCTATTCTTGAAAGAAGCTCTTCCACCGTCATTATAGGAGAGTTGCAGGTAGCATATTCGTATCCCCCATAGATCACGGAAACGGTTGCTCTTGTGGGACGCTCTGAGACATTATATGGCTCTGCATAACTTGTGACATCATTTCCCATATCTGCCGCAGCGGCAAAAAAAACAGAGCAAGCAAGGAGAAAAAGAACTGCAAGAGCAGAAAAGAGTCTGCGATTTAGCGCTTCTTTATTTTCATCGGCAACATCTGCCCGCTTGTGAATGATCTTTCGCATAATGCTCTGTTTCTCCTTTCAATCGTAAATTCAGGCATTTTTACAGCCCGCAAGATTATAACATAATAAATTGCTTTTGTAAACCCCATTCTGAAATAATTGGGCATTTCTGCCAATATATAGACCACGCACAAATAATTTTATTCACTCATTACACAAAAAATACCAAGGGATAATGAAAAAATCCCTTGGTAAACTTTATTTGCTTATTTGTTAAGGTTTGTTATATCCTCGTCTCTGCCCATGACCATAAGGTGCTCATCCTCTCTTATCACATAGTCGGGAGAGACCGTAGCCCTGAAAACATCATTCTTTTTATATCCAAGAACATTGAGATTATATTTAACTCTGAAATTGATGCTTTTTATGCTTTTGCCTATCCAGCTTTTCTGGGGTACTATTTCAAATATTGCATATTCGTCAGCCAGCTTGATATAATCGAATATCCGGTCAGAACATTCACTCACTGCGATCTTTCTCGTAACCTCTCTTTCGGGATAGATTATAAGATCCGCCCCCACCTTGCGCAGAAATTTATCCTGAATATCATCGGTTGCCGAAGCAAAGATGCGTTTAGCTCCAAGCTCCTTCAGCCTACTGGTTATCTCAAGGCTTGCCCTGAGGTCGCCGCCGACGCAAACGAAGCTGGCATCAAAATCAGATACGCCAAGTGCTTCCAGCACATCTGTTGCCATGCAATCGGCAACCTTTGCAGATGTGGCATATTTCAGCATTTCTTCAACAGCTTCGGCATTTTTATCAAGAACCAGCGTTTCGCATTTCTGCATAGAAAGCTCAGTGCAAAGATGTCTGCCAACAGTGCCAAGCCCAATAATAAGAAATTGTTTCATTTGAAATTAAATCTCCTTTATCCAATGATGATATCTTCACCGGGTGCAACAATATTTTTAGGTGCTTTTTTTGTAATGAGGGCTGCCGCAAAGGATATACTACCCACTCTTCCAAGATACATGAGAAAAATAATTACATATTTTGACACAGGAAGAAGCTCACGGGTGATTCCCGCCGACATTCCAACAGTTCCGATCGCAGAAAAGGTTTCAAACAGTACATCACCAAGCTCTAATGGCTGAAAAGCAAAAATTGCAAACGCCCCAAAAAGTGCAAGAGAAAGATTTGTCACAGCAACCGTCACCGCTTTTTTTACTGAATCATCGTTAATCCTCCGTCCAAGCACCTCCGGTGCCGGTCTGCCTCTCATGCTTGAAAGTGCCGAAAGCACAAGCACGGAGAAAGTTGTCGTCTTAATACCGCCTGCAGTGGAGCCGGAGCTTCCTCCAATGAAAAACAGAAAGATATTTATCAGCTTTCCGCCGGAGGAAAATGCCGTCGTGTCAGCAACATTCATCCCCGCCGTTCTGGCACTTATCGAGCCGAAAAAGGAAGAAATGATCTGCTCATAAAGGCTCATAGCGGCATGAGAACACTTTCTTTCAAAAATGAATATGAGAACTGCACCGCCAAAAATCAAAAGAGCTGTTGTGATAAGCACCAGCTTTGTATGAAAGCTGTATTTTTTAAATCGGATACCGTTTTTATAAATATCATCCCAAACGAGAAATCCTATACCGCCTATAACTATCAGGAGCATAACCGTTACTGTTATGAGGGTATCCGAAGAAAAGTGCATAAGAGATGAATACGGTTCTACAACACCCAAAAGATCAAAGCCCGCATTGCAAAAGGATGATATCGAATGAAAGATCCCAAACCAAATAGCCCTTGGCAATGGAAAATACCGATAAAATCCAACAGTCAGTAAAACCGCTCCTATACCCTCAAAAACAAGCGTTCCGATAAGAATTTTTTTTGTCAGTCTCAGCACAGAACCGATATTTGATGAATTGATGCTCTCTATCATCAGCTCCTTCTCTCTTATCCCAACTCGCTTTCGCATCAGCATCATAAAAAGAGTAGCCACGGTAACAAAACCAAGACCGCCTACCTGAATTAGCAAAATGATTATCAACTGACCTGCAAAGGACCAATACGTCCCTGTGTCAACAGGAACAAGGCCTGTAACACAGGAGGCAGAGGTTGCGGTAAAAAATGCGTCAGCAAAGCCGGTCATCTGCCCGTTGGCGCTGGAAAATGGCATCATAAGCAAAAATGTTCCCAAGGCGATCATTATTGCATAGCCAAGTGCTATTACCTGAACATAGGATAATCTTTTTTTCATAGATCCTTATTGTTCTCCAAACAAAATATTATAATAGTCAAGCGCAATAACGCTCTTTGAAAAGGTTATCTTATTGCCAACGATGCTCTTCACAGCTTTAATGTAGTCATCGTCAACCTCCACTCCCTCATTTGGGGTAAACTTTCCACTTTTGGCATCATAGTAGCCCCTGTCTGTTAAAAAGCTGTAATTTGTCCATAGAACAAGAGGCATAGCCTCAGAGAACACATCTCTGCCCACAAGCAGACGCGAATCATATTCGAGGCCAAACAGATTTGAAAGTGTGGGAAGAATGTCAAGGCTGTATACGGGAGTGTTCACAACAATAGGCTCCTCATCTTCAAGACAGCCGCTCCAGATTATCAGGCGAGAGTGATCACGCTCAGAGATATTTGCAGGAGTATATCCATAAAGCTCGGAAAGATAATCCTTATCGTTCTGCCAGGCATCTCCCTTTTCAAGACCGTAAGGATAGTGGTCTGTGGATATGACGATAACGGTGTCATCTGCCATTCCCTTTTCTTCAAGCTGTCCGACTATATAGGCAAGACCCTTTTCCAGCTCATAATTTGCCGCATAGTACGCCTTGATCGTTTCAGAAGCATCCATATCGGCAAAAACATCTCTGTTTTTCTTTGACATACTGTTTCCCGTCCAGTTGTAGAGGCAATGGCCGCTGACAGTCATATAGTAAATGCTGAAGGGCTCTTTGTCCACATAGCTGTCAAAGGTGAATTTCATCATTTCCTCGTCGCTTGCAGGCCAGCGCTTTGTAACGCCCTCCTCCATTCCGTTGCCCATTCCGATAAACTCTGAATACCCCAGATTGGTGTGCGTCTTATCTCTTGAATAATAGGTATATGAATTGTTGTGGTATGCAAGGGAATTATAGCCCTCTCGCATGAGCTGATTTCCAATGGTGAGATAAAGATTTTTCCCAACAGTATTCTTTATACTCTGAACACCCGCCATTGGAACAAGACCCATTAGCACCGAATATTCACCCGTCGAAGTGCTACCTCCCCATGCAGGCTGATAATAATTTGTAAAGTTTATACCCTTGTTTGCAAGGCGGTACAGTGTTGGGGTGATCTCAGGGTCGATAAGCTCTGCAGAAAAGGCCTCGGCTGTTATCAGAATAAGATTCTTGCCCTTAAACATTCCCGTATACTTATTCTGAGATGTTGGTGTTTGAGCGGCTACATAGCTGTGGAGCTTTTTAACCTCTTCTTTGCTTTCCTCTTCGGCAAGTGCGGCAAAATTAATATCCACTTCATTCTTGCCATAAACTATCGGAACAGAAACATCATCCGGTGGAACTTCATCACCGCTCTCTGCCCCGGTATCAACGCCCGGCAAGATAGGATCAACATATTCAAAATCAGTAAAGTCACCATCCCCCCCGCCGCCAAGGAGATTGAGAGTATCAAGGCAGAGTGCATTTGTAATGCCAAATGCATGAACTGCCGTATCGAAATTATATTCGTCAAAAAGTCTTGGGCGGTCTACCGGATTTATGGCGATAATTCCAATACAGAGAGCCCAGATAAGCAGAGCTGCTCCGATTCTGGCAAGTGGTATCCTCGGATTCTTCTTTCCCGAAAGATTCCTGAAGAAAACGCAGTATGCCGCAAGTGGAAGATAATACAGAACGATCACCCAAAAGCGTTTGAATATAAGGCTGAGGGCAACAGATGTAAAGCCGGTTGCCACATCACCTGTGCCAAAAAACACAGAGAGGGGGTCCATGCAGTTTCCAAAGGATATAAGAACAAAGTATTCAACGCATGGCATTATCGGCGAAACAGCAAGCAAGACAATGCCTGTGATCTTTCTCGGCAAAAACTTTTTTATCAGCTCTATGGCACCGCCAAAGATCATACCCAGAGAAAAACCGGTAAGTATGCGATAAAGCCAAGAAAGGCCACTGTTGCTTTTGCCCGAAAGTGCAAAAAAAAGCAGCTCAAAATATAGGAAAGAGATAGCGATAAAGGCCCAAATGGGAAAACGGGTGCGCTTTTGCTGTCCTCTGTCCATTTTCGGTGCCCTCTTAGTCATTTGCGGCCCATTTTGAAATTCGGTATTATTCATAATCATCACATCCAAAATAATCAAGATTTATTTTTATACTAAAGTATAACACATTTTGCCGAATTTTGCTTTGCTTATTTATTACTATTTTGTTAATAACAATTTTTATACTTTAAGGCATAATAGCTTGGCGTCATTCCCACTTCCCTTTTGAAAGCTCTGCTAAAGGAATATATGTCCGAATACCCCACTTCTACAGCAATTTCTCCAATGCTTTTTCCAGGCAGCTTCAAAAATTCTTTTGCCCTCTCAACACGCAGTTTTCTCAGATAAGACATAGGGGGAATTCCTTTTTCAGCAAAAAAGATCTTTCTCAGATAAACCGTACTTATATTCAGATGCAAGGCGATCTTATCGCAGCACAGCTGGGGGAGAGAAATATTATCAAGCATAAATCCTATTGCACGGCGGCAGTATTCACTGCCCTCATTTTCGGCAGATTCTTTGTCTATTGTAACAAGAATGTCGTAAAATGAAGCAAGAGATGCGTGGGGAGAATATATCCCGCTGCTGTTATAATGGATCTTCGAAAGCTCCCTGAATTTGTTCTCATATATTGCAATGTCAGCCACCGGGAAAGAAATGAAAGCGCATTTATCATAATCACAGTGAAAATTTATCATTGGACAAATACCGTTACATTTCGACTCATAGGTATAGCTTCCCCCCTCCGGCAGATATAAAATATTATGACCGTTTGAAACAAACGCCTTTCCGTTCATTCGGTATACAACCTCTCCATCAGGGGAAAACACAAGGGCGGAAAAACCACGCTTTATCATCTCTCCGCATTTGCCCTTTTCAACCTTTACGTCAATAACATTGTATATCTTTGTCACAACAATTTTGTTCCACTCCATTACAGCCTCCGAAAGAAAATACATTCCACGTTAAATATAATACATTTCGCAAAGCTTGTCAATAGCTTTTTTGACAAATTTTCACTTACATTTTCAGATATTTGTATCATTTCGGTTAAATTTAATATCAAAACTGCCATTGAAACAATAATTGTGTTATGATAGAATGTAGGAAAAAACGAAAGGAAATAACTTCAATGTCAAGATTTATATTAGGTAAGACAAAAAGACACATTCCTCTGGTTGTTTCGATCGGAAATCAGAACGAATTTGACAACATAAGAACTATAAGAAATGCGCTTTATGACGGCGCCGATGGTTTTCTCATTCACACAGAATATCTGAAAGAAGAATACCGAAGCGACGAAAGTCTTAAAAAGACCTTTGAAGCAACCGAAAACAGGCCTATTCTTGTTCTTGCTTACCGCGGTCTGAGAAAAGACGAAACAGATGATGAGAGGGCTGCCTTTCAGCTACACTGTCTTGAGCTTGGCGCAGACAGTATGGATGTTATGTCCGACCTCTATGACCCCTCACCAGATCAGTATACAACAAATCTCGAAGCAATAAAAAAGCAGGAGGAGCTGATCAAAAAAGTTCATTCTATGGGAAAAACCGTTATGATGTCAACCCACACATCAGGGATGCTCACCCTCGAAAAAACTATGGAAATTGCACTTGAGCATCAAAGGAGAGGAGCCGACATCGTAAAAATGGTGCTGATGTCGGATAGCTATGACCAGGTGCCTGAGGCTCTCAGAATATGCAAAGAGGTTTCCGGCGCACTTGATGTGCCATATCTTTTCATTCTCGGCAAGAAATTTGGAAGGTCAACAAGACTGGTAGCACCCCTCTTTGGCTCATGCATGGTTCTTTGTGCCGGAGACTATCACTACTGCACAAACACTGACAAACCCCATATCCGTGCGGCAAAAGCAGTTTTTGACAACATGGATCTCGAAATATTCAAGGCTGTGGAATATAACGAGAAAGGAATACTTTAAAAATGACAATTGATCTTAGCTTTGACGGCAAAACTGCTGTTATAACCGGAGTAGGCTCCGGAATGGGACTTTTAGCGGCACAGAAATTTGCCGAAAGCGGAGCAAATGTCGCTATGCTTGATATAAACGAAGAGGCACTTGAAAAAGAGGCAGAAAAGCTAAAGGCACAGGGTTATCCCGTTCTTGCTGTTAAATGTGATGTGAGAAAATTTGAAGATATCAAGAACGCTGTTGACCTTGCAAAAACCACCTTTGGCAGAATAGACTATACTCTCAGCTTTGCAGGGGGATATGAAGGCCGCATACTTGGCGACACAGGGGCTATCGAAAAGGTGAAGCCCGAAACGATAGACTGGAGCATCGACGTAAATCTCAGAGCACCGATATATATGGCTATGTCTGCCTTTGAATATATGAAAGAAAACGGCGGTGTTGCCATTCATCTGGGATCCATCTCAGGCCACGAGGGTGGTTCCGCAGGCTACGGTACCTGCAAATATGGGCTTATCAGCTTTACAAAATGTATTGCGCAGCAGGGGGCAAAATACGGCATACGCTCGGTTTGCGTTTCCCCCGGTCCTGTTCTCACAAGAGCCTCAATGGCTAATATGAAAACACTGCTTGGCTATGCCGCAGAGCCTATAGAGCTTGTGCGAGTGATAATGTATCTATGCTCGGATTACGCCCGTTCTATAACAGGATGCGACTATCTTGTTGACGGTGGAAGATACGTTATGTCGAAATAAAATTAAAGCACAAGTTGAACTTGAGTTTAGAATTCTCTGCTATAATCTGTAAAAAACAATGGAGATACAGTAAAATGAGCGAGAAAATTTTGATAGCCAGCGACAGCACAACAGACCTCAGCGATGAGCTTAAATCAAAATACGGAATAATCACTATGCCTCTCAGCGTCACCCTTGGCGAAAAGAATTATCTGGACGGAGTTGATATAGATCCTGACAGCATCTATGCTCATTATGAAAAAACAGGTCAGCTTCCAAAAACAAATGCAATAAACATTGCAGATTTTGAGGATTTTTTTACAGAGCACACCGCTGACGGAAGTAAAATGGTGTTCTTCACGATAAGCTCAGAAATGTCATCAACATATGCAAACGCCAAGATCGCTTCAGAAAAATTTGAAAATGTTTATGTGGTCGACACAAAGAATCTCTCAACAGGCGGAGGACTTCTCCTGATCTACGCAGCAGAGCTTGCTTCTCTTGGCAGGACTGCAGCTGAAATAGCAAAAGAATGTGAAGAAACAGCAAAGAGAGTTGACGCTTCATTTATAGTTGACGACCTTGAGTTCCTGCACAAAGGAGGAAGATGCTCGGCACTTGCCGCCTTTGGCGCAAATCTTCTACAGCTAAAGCCCTGCATTGTTGTTGAGGGGGGCAAAATGGGAGTTGGAAAAAAATATCGTGGAAAATTTTCGGCAGTTCTGGAAAAATATATAAAAGAGAGGGTGGGCGACGGCTCCAATGTTCATCCCGACCATATTTTCATCACCCATGCAGGCTGTGATGAGAAAATATATAATGATTGTGTCAGCACAGTTAAAGAGCTTATTCCAAACGGAAGTGTTCATATTACAAGAGCAGGCTGCACCATTTCCTCACACTGCTGCAGAAACACCCTCGGCGTACTCTTTATCAGAAAGAAATAAAAAAACAGATCAACACATATAAGGTGTTGATCTGTTTTTTTAGAAATCTGCGTGTTTGTTTTTTGTAAAACGCTCAATATTACGATCCGATTCTCTTTTAGCATCGGAATCACGCTTGTCATAAAGCTTTTTGCCTCGGCAGAGACCGATCTCAGCCTTAACATAAGAACCTGAAAAACACAGGGAAAGCGGAACAAGCGTAAAGCCCTTTTGCCCGATAAGACCGTGGAGCTTCATTATCTCCCTCTTGTGCATCAGTAGCTTGCGATCACGCAAAGGTTCTCTATTGAATATGTTTCCCTTTTCATAGGGGCTTATATGAATTCCAACTGCAATCAGCTCACCGTTTTTTACCTCACAGTATGAATCCTTCAGATTGACCTGCCCCGCTCTGAGACTTTTGACCTCGGTGCCCGAGAGCACGATTCCCGCTTCATATCTTTCGTCAACAAAATAATCGTGGAAAGCCTTTTTGTTTTGGGCTATAATTTTTTTGCCGCCCTTTTGTGCCGCAGACATCGAAATCACCTCACTTCCTTTTATCCTGCAATACTATTTTATACCTCGGTTGCTCTGAAAAATTCAACCTGCTCTCCACCGGGAGCGATAACAAAAGCGCAGTTTATAACTATGTTTGTAGGCTCCGAATCAACAGGAACTCTCTTTGGCAGGATATGGGGTCTTCCGCCCGCCGCTATAGCCTTGTTATAAGCTTCTTCAACATCATCGACCTTAAAAGCAAGGTGGATATATCTGCTGTTCTGCTCTCCCATTCCGCTTCCGTTTGAAAAGAGCTCAATATATTCGCCATTCCCGATATCAAGAAGTGCAATAGTCTTTTCGGGGCTTCCCCATTTTGCATAAAGCTTAAAGCCCAGGCCCTCTGTATAAAATCTATAAGATTCTTCAAAATTATTCACAGCCAAAGCAACGTGGTGTATACCGTTAACTATACTCATAATTCTCCCCCCAAAGTCTAAATTTTTCTATATAATTTTAGCAGAAACAAAATCTGTTGTCAATAGTTATTGCCCTACATTTTTCTGAAAAGGTCGTCTATCTCCTTGTATTTCTTAGAATCAAGAGGTTTGTTTGCATATTCTGCCCTTGCATTTTCAAGCTTTCTCTTCTCTACCTCTTGTGCTTGAAGCCTTCTTTTCTCATCATCTATTTTGCGTTTTCTCTCCGCCTGACGCTCTTTTTCATCAAGCATACACTGCTTGAGGCTATCTTCATCGTCTTTAAAAGAAATAACAGAGCAGGTCCTGCTTATTCCAAAAAGTGTCTGCTTTTGACCTGTTATCTTCGCATAATATGAAGCTATCTGACGGCTGACAACCCGGTGTGCATCTCCGTCGTTCTCCTTTTTGAGAAGACATCTTGTTCCGTCCGGGAGCTCCACCTGTAAATTTCCCAGATAAACAAGTCGGATCGTAGCCATGTCG
>JAZNCT010000052.1:0-30484 GCA_045587665.1 Eubacteriales bacterium | reverse complement strand
GCATCATCATAATCTGCGTAATTTCTACATCCTGCAACAACAACTCTTTTAATCATTTATATACACCACTTATTATAGTTTATATTGCTATTTATAAAAAGGCAAAAAGATATAGCCGCACATGTGCGGCTATATCTTTTTTAGTTGTTTTCAGCAATTTTCAGATGTGCCACATATTCTTCAAGGCACATACCGAGGTTATTCATTCTCGTTGCGTGATATCTGCCAACAAAGCGATAATGCCAAGGCTCAAAGCTATAGCCGGTTATATCCACCTTATCTTCGGGAAATCTTATTACAAAGCCGAATTTATGGCAGTTTTCTTTTAGCCATTTGTATGCCTCTTTGTTTGCAAAGGAAACATCTGCCGAGGAAAGATTGTGCATATCACAGCATAGACCCGTTTGATGCTCGCTGGTGCCCGGGTATGCCGAATAGGTGAGGACTATGGCCTTTGCTTCTTCGGTTGAAAGGCTTGGGTTGTTTGATTTTTCTCTTTGCAGATAGGTGTTGAACAGAGATTCCTGCTTTTTATACGAACGGTAACCGCTTGTAACCGAAACATCGGTATATCCTGCAGATTTCATTTCGATAAACATTGCTTCAAGGGCCTTTTCTGCACATTCAACCATTTGCTCCTTCCGCCCGTCCTTTCTCACATTAACGATAGAAACAAGGTTTTCGGGTATGATGTCGGCAGAAATACTGTTTGTTTTATTTACAAGTATAAGGTAAGCGTCTCTGTCGCTCGGATTCATATACTGCTCATATTCGGAAAGATCATTTGTAAATCCAAGGTCAGCTATGTCGCCAATATCGGGGTCTTCGTCGATTCCGGTGAGAGCTTGGGAGCCCTTAACTTTAAAGGTGATCTTTGCGTAGAGCGGCTCCTCTTCTGTGCTTCCCTCAAGCTCCTCTCGCGTGATGCTGACTGTTTGCTCTTCTTCATCCTTTAAGAACGCTATTCCGCTGAAATAGCTTTCGGCAAAGGTGAGGGGTATCCAAACGTTTTCGTTTTCTCTTATCAGTGCAGGACCGTAACTGATATCAGCCATATCGCCGTTTATCTTGGCACTTCTGCTTCCGATAGTAAATTCAACATATTCACTATCATCTGCAGTAAATCTGAGAGAATCCTTTGTGCCGCTTACAACAAGGGAATATTCTTCGGCAAGACGTGACATGTTCATATACAGCACGCCGTTTACTGTGACAGAAGAATATTCGCTCTCGCCCAAAAGGTAGGTGTAATCTGCGGAATCCTTTTCTGGAAGCTTTGGGGCGGCGGAGGAAAGTATCAAAGCAAGTCCAATAGCAAGCAGTGCCGCAAGCATAACGAGGAAGATCAGTATGTTTTTAACAACCGTTCCCGCCCTTATTCCGATGGTTTTGCCTTCATTACGAATTTCTTTTGTGCCGGACAAGGAGGGGCTTTTGTGTGCCAAACTTTGCGGCGGTACGGAGGTGCGAGATTTAACAGTTGACGCACTCGGAGCCGGCTTTCTGTTTTGCGGTGCATTGTGCACTGTATTTTGCGGTGACCTTTGCCCGGCTTGATTTGGAGCGGGTCTGCGTACCTGAGTGGGAATATTTCTTATGGGTTGGGTAGGTGTATCGGCTTTGTTGCCGGCAGTTGGTCTTTTCACAAAGTCCTTGTTTTCATCAAAATTATTCATCGTTTATCCTTTAAGCAGTTTTATTTTGTTTCTACAACAATAAAATAGGGTGACGTTGGTGAATTCAATATTTTTATCTGAGTACAGCATATCTTTCTTCTGTCAAGGGTGGAGAGATATTCGGTTATCATCTTTCCCTCTGCGTCCCCCTCTGCGTGCCCCGGGTAAACAGCTACATTGAGAATAGAATCTGCTCCCAGCAGCTCTATAGCCGCCTTGATAGCAGGCATTGTGGTCTCACGCATAGTCGTTATGCTCTTGTCACCACCGGGGAGATAACCTAAATTGAACATTCCGGCTTTGATAGGCCCTTTCACATAGTCAAGGACCTTGTGGTGAGAATCCTTTATCAGAGTATAATTTAGGGGGCAGACGGCTTCTCTTAGATTTTTTTCTGTAGAATCCAGCGCCATTTGCTGAATGTCAAAGGAATAAACATGGCCGCTCTCGCCGACGGTTTTTGAAAGGAATGCGGTGTCATATCCGTTTCCCATTGTGAAATCCACGGCAATGTCACCCTCACGGAGGTGGTTTAATATAAATCTTTTGTGCAGCTCAAGCAAGTCAAGCATAGGGTGTTTTCCTTTCAGTTTTTATGTATATCAGCTCTTAAAAATCTGATAGCTCTTTCAACGGCATCCTTTGAATCATACCAAGGCTCTTCATCATATCGGTAGTCATATTTTTTGCAGAACCAGCTAACATCTCCTCTCAGCTTATCGAAATATTTATACTGAGGCTCAGAGCACTGTTCTTCAAATTCACCGTATTTCTTTTTGCCAAGCCTGTCTGAGGCATACTGAAGCATACGGCGATAGTGAGGCAGGCAGTAATATGGCTGGCTTTTTATGAGATAAGGAAAATCCTCTTGACTCTCCCACAGAAGCACGGCGGTTTCTATCATGCGTGAAAAATGATATTCTATCCTTCTGCAAACATAGCAAGTATCCTCCAGCGCCTTTATTCTTTTAACTGCACGTTCACCTTTTTTACCTGCAATTTTTCCGGCCAGAGTGTCCTTCATATCCTCTCTCAGCTCATTCAGATGACTTTCAAGGGTGAGAGCCATGCCAAGACGGTTTTTGCGAACAAACATCATATCATAATGTGTTCTGCAGAAGCCTTCTTTGTTTGTTTGTATCCTTGTGTCGGGTTCCATCATAGAGGCTCCGAGGATAAGATCAAGCTCGTTTTCTTCAAGCTTGCGGTAAATAGAGCAAAAGGGACATCCGCATTCAGGCTTTTCTGTGCCCTCACGAAAGGCTTCGTTTACCGGTATGGCATATATTTGTTCCATTTATATCTGCGCTCCTTTAATTTGTGCTTGTAATATTTAAAGAAATGATATATAATATAAAGTGTGATGTGCTCATCTATAATTATAACACCACAGGCAAGGGCAATGCAAGTACAAAATATGAATTTTTGAGGATTTATGATAGGTTATCTGAAAGAAAAAGGCTTTATGGCATATGTGAAAGAGATAAAGAACGATGATTTTACATATCTGGTTATAGAAAACGTCAGTGGATTTTCTGTTTCAAAGACCTTTGACTGCGGTCAGTGCTTTCGGTTTGAAAGAGTTGAGGGTTCGGCGCACGAGGTGGAATTTGCTGGCGTAGCTTTTGGAAGGTTCGTTTCTGTAGCGCAGGATAAAAACGATATATTTATTTATAACTGTGATGCTGAATTTTTCAGCGAAAGGCTCTGTGCTTATCTTGGACTTGATATGGACTATGAAAGCATACGCACCGATATTGCCCGCAGATGCCCCGGAGAATATATGCAAAACGTTATGCTTCGTGGGGAGGGAATAAGGATATTGCGTCAGGACAGGTGGGAAGCTCTCTGCTCTTTTATAATATCGCAAAACAATAATATTCCAAGGATCAAAAAAATAATAAAAGCTCTTTCGGAGCGGTGCGGCGAAAGGATAGACGCCAAAAATATGAGAGAGCACGGCGCATCTGAGGCGGAATATTCTTTCCCAAATCCCGAAGCAGTGCTTGCTCTTGGAGAGGAGGGCCTGAGGGCGCTTAAGGTGGGATTCAGGGCGTCATACATAATTGATGCAGCTGAAAAGGTGTGCTTGGGAGAGCTTGATCTTGATAGGATCTCATTGTTTAAAACTGCCGACTGCATAAATGCGCTTCTTTGTGTAAAGGGCGTTGGGGTAAAGGTGGCTTCTTGCACTGCGCTTTTCGGAATGGAAAAATATGATGCTTTTCCCATTGATGTTTGGATAAGAAGAGTTTTGGAAAAGAATTTCGCTGCAGATTTTGACCCTATGTCCCTTGGAGATTATGCCGGAATAGCACAGCAATATATGTTCTTTGCCGCACGTTTTGATTGACAAAACAATGTCGGTATGATATAATAGTAAAAGCAAAAGTCTTGCTTTGCAAGCAATTCGCCTTTAACGCTTTGTGATTGGGAGGTCAATATGGTGGAAATAACTGAAGTGCTGCAAGGAAGTGCGGCACAGCACGCCGGCATAATGCCTCTTGATGAACTCGTCAGCATTGACGGCAATGAAATAAACGATGTTCTTGACTATAGATTTTATCTGGCAAACGAAAGGATTGAGCTGAAGCTCATCAGAGCAGAAGAGTATTATTCTGTCACCATAGAAAAGGATGAATATGACGATATTGGCCTTGAATTTGAACGTCCTCTTATGGATAAAAAACATTCCTGCAAAAATAAATGCGTGTTCTGCTTTATAGATCAGCTTCCAAAGGGAATGAGAAAGACGCTTTATTTCAAGGATGATGATTCACGTCTTTCGTTTTTGCACGGTAACTACATAACTCTCACAAATCTTCGTGAGCAGGATGTTGAGCGGATTATCAAAATGCACATTTCTCCCGTTAATATATCGGTACATACAACAAATCCCGAACTTCGTGTTAAAATGATGAATAATAAACGTGCGGGAGAGGTGCTTTCATATCTTAAAAGATTTGCCGATGCGGGTATATCCCTCTGCACGCAGATAGTTCTGTGCCGAGGACTGAACGACGGAGAAGAGCTTTTGCGCACTATGAGAGATCTTGCCGAGCTTACCCCGTCGCTTGTCAGCTGCTCTGTGGTTCCTGCGGGACTGACAAAATTCAGAGACAAGCTTTATCCTCTTTCACCTTTTTCAAAGGCGGAGTGTGAGAGCGTTATTGATGCGGTTGAGGGCTTTGCCGAGGAATGTTTACAAAAATATGATTCAAGGTTGTTTTATTGCTCTGACGAATTCTATCTTAGGGCTGAAAGGCCTTTTCCCGGGGAAGAATATTATGAGGGTTATTCACAGCTTGAAAACGGGGTTGGCATGATAACCTCCCTCAGGAGCGAGGTTGAAGACGAGCTGGGTTATTTCGATGAATACCTTGATGAGTTCCTTTCTGCATATCCGGGTGGCAGAACGGTCAGCATTGCTACCGGTGTTGCCGCTTATGACAGCATTTTGAGCCTTGCAAGCCGGATCGCTCAAATGACCGGCGGTATGCTGAGAGTTTTCGTATATAAGATAATAAATAATTTTTTTGGAGAAAGTATAACTGTTTCGGGCCTTCTCACCGGGGGTGATATGAAAGAGCAGCTCATGGGGCGTGAGCTTGGAGACGAGCTGCTTATTCCTGCCAATACTTTAAAGGCTGACGAAGATGTTTTTCTTGACGATATGACACCCTATGAGCTTTCTCTTAAGCTTGAAGTTCCTGTCAGAGCTTCCTCTGATAGCGGTGCAGGCTTTATCAGAGCTATTCTGGGTATATAAAATTTGCCGTTTGGCACAGGGAGGTAACATAATGAAAAAATTTTTATTTGCTTTGATCATTGCGTCTCTTGTTTTGGTAGCTTCTGCCTGTTCACCTAAAACAGACGGCGATGTGGCCGATACAGGTTCGGCAACCGAAAGCGGCACTGCTGCAGATACCGAAGCACCTGTCGTAGAAAAATGTGATTATACCTATGAGATCATAGAAGATATAACAACCGTTCACGAAACAGAGGACGGAAACAAAAGCATGAAGATCCTCCGTTATCCAAAGCTTTCCGGGCTTTCCGATCCCGAAATCGAAAACGCAGTAAATGCTGCATTTAAAAAGATAGCCGAGGATGAATATAAAACCTATATGCAGGATGAGGAGATCTATATAATAGAGGGCACGTTTTTCAACTATTCGGTTGACTCGGTTGAAATAAAGCGTCTCACAAACTCCTTTGTTTCGGTAAAGAATACTGTATATCTAATGACAGGCTATGCAACCTATCCCAGTAGCCCTGTTTATACGGTCAATATTGACCTTACAACAGGTGATATAATTGAAGAAGATGATATTTTCTCTGATTTCAATATTATCTCTTCAAAGTTTTTAGCGGGAGACTTTCAAAAGGTATACGGCGCCGATGACCTTATGAGCAATACAAGCTTTGAGGATATGATACTTCAATATGTTGGCGATCACGGTGCTTATCCCGAAACTTATTTTACAGAAGACAGCCTTGTTATCAACATAGATCTTGTTGATGCCCTGGGAACAAGTGCAGGATTTTCTTTGCCTTTTGCAGATGCCGCAGAGGCACTGGCATATAATCCTTTTAAATAAGTGATCACTAAAAGACTAAAAGAAAGAGTGTTAAAAAATGGCTAAACCAATTATTGCTATAGTGGGCAGACCCAACGTGGGAAAAAGCACACTTTTCAATAAGCTTATCGGCGAAAGACGCTCGATCGTAGAGGACACTCCCGGAGTTACGAGAGACAGAATTTACGGAGAGACTGAATGGCAGGGCCGAAAGCTTGTTATAATAGACACCGGCGGTATAGAACCAAAATCTGATGACATTATACTGAGCCAAATGAAGACACAGGCTGAGCTTGCTATCGAAACTGCGGATGTTATCGTTTTTATGTGCGATGTGCGCACCGGACTTGTGGCAGACGACAGAGAGATCGCTGTTATGCTAAAAAAAAGCGGCAAGCCTATCGTCCCCTGCATAAACAAGTGCGATTCTATAGGTGCACTCCCCTTTGAGTTTTATGAGTTTTATGAGCTGGGCTTTGACAGCGACCCAATTGCGGTATCCTCTATCCACGGAAGCGGAAGCGGTGATCTTCTTGATGCTTGCCTTGGGGTGCTTCCTCCTTCTGAAGGGGAAGAAGAAGAGGATGATTCTATAAAGGTAGCCGTAATCGGCAAGCCAAACGCAGGCAAATCCTCGATAATCAACCGTATTCTGGGAACAGAGCGTCTTATAGTTTCAAATATCCCCGGAACTACGAGAGATGCTGTTGATACTCACATTGAAAACGAATACGGAAAGTTTACCTTTATTGACACGGCAGGTATCCGCCGCCAATCAAAAATAGACGATAAGATAGAAAAATACAGTGTTCTCCGCGCTCATATGGCAGTTGAGAGAGCTGATGTTTGCCTTATTATGATCGATGCGGAAAAGGGGATCTCCGAGCAGGATGAAAAGATTGCCGGAATTGCTCATGAGGCAGGCAAGGCATCTATTGTTGTTATGAATAAGTGGGATGCTGTTGAAAAGGAAAATTCAACCGTTAAGCAGGTTACCGACAGGGTGTATAATGCCCTTGCATATATGACCTATGCGCCCATAATGTTTGTTTCGGCAAAAACAGGTCAGAGAGTGGCAAAGCTTTTTGAAGAGATAAAATATGTTCACAACCAGAATCTTATGCGCATTTCAACAGGTATGCTCAATGATGTTCTGGGAGATGCTATGATACGCACTCAACCTCCCACAGATAAGGGCAGAAGGCTGAAGATATACTATATGACTCAGGTTTCGGTCGCTCCTCCAACATTCGTTATCTTTTGTAACAATGTTGAGCTTTTCCATTTCTCATATCAGAGATATATAGAAAACTGTCTGAGAAACACCTTTGGCTTTAAAGGAACACCCATTCGTCTTATCATCCGTCAAAAGGGAGACGAAGCATAAAAGAAAGGATAAGCAATGTTTGTTGATAATATAAAGATCTATCTCAAGGCCGGAAACGGAGGAAACGGCGCTGTTTCTTTCAGAAGAGAAAAATATGTTGCCAAGGGTGGGCCTGACGGTGGGGACGGCGGTCACGGTGGAAATATCGTTTTTCGCATTGATGAAGGCTCAAACACACTTCTTGCCTTTCGCTATAAGCGCAAGTTTGTTGCTGCAAACGGCGAAAACGGAAAGGGCGCAAAATTTCACGGCGCAAACGGAGCAGACCTTGAAATACTCGTACCCCCCGGAACTCTTATAAAGGATGTTGAAACAGGCAAGATAATAAAGGATATGTCGGATTGTGGGCCATTTGTTTGCTGCCGTGGCGGAAGAGGCGGCTGGGGAAACAAGCATTTTGCAACTCCCACAAGACAAACTCCAATGTTTGCCAAAAACGGTACGCTGGGAGAAGAAAAAGAGGTGCTCTTGGAGCTGAAAATGCTTGCTGATGTGGGGCTTATAGGCTTTCCAAATGTTGGCAAATCCTCAATTCTGTCAAGAATAAGCGCGGCAAAGCCGAAGATAGCCGACTATCATTTTACAACCCTTTCCCCAAATCTTGGAGTTGTGAGAACGGGTGATGAAAAAGGCTTCGTTGCCGCAGATATTCCCGGTCTTATTGAGGGAGCGGCTGACGGTGCAGGTCTTGGACACGCTTTTTTGCGCCATGTGGAACGCTGCAGGCTGCTGATTCACGTTGTTGATATATCTCAGCTTGAGGGCAGAAATGCTATCGAGGATATAAAGCAGATAAATTATGAACTTCAAAAATATAGTCCTGAGCTTGCCGCAAGACCGCAGATAATTGTGGCAAACAAGAGCGATATGATAAATGAGGAATATGTTGATCTGGAAGCTTTTGAAAAATTTGTTGACGACAATGAATGGGAAATGATCTATGTTTCTGCCATAACAGGTGAAAATCTTGACGAAATGGTGCAGAGAGTTGCCGAGAGGCTGAAACTGTTGCCTCCGCTTACGATCTACGAGAGCGACTATGCGCCCGAAGATGAATATGCAAAGAGTGATGAGGGCAGAGTGACTACTGTCAGACGAGAAAACGACATCTTTATCGTTGAGGGTGAGTGGCTTTATAATCTGTTGGGACAGATAAACTTCAGCGATTATGAGTCGCTGAGCTATTTCCAAAAGGTACTCATCAATGCAGGTGTTATCAAGCTGCTTGAAGAACACGGCGCAAAGGACGGAGACACCGTTTCTATCTACGATTTCGAATTTGATTTTGTTAAATAATAAAAGGGGCTGCTTGAAGCCCCTTTTATTATATTAGATTTTTTGCTGTATAGTTATGATATTTCACAGCCAAGTGCCACTCGGAGCTTGGCTTTTTTTTGCTTTGTAAAGATAAATGGTTGAGATTTTTTCCTGAAAAATGATGACACTGCTGTTTTGTTTTTTGGAAAGGTGCGTTTTTTAAAAAGTGGAATATATCGGTCAAAAAAGAATGTTAGATATTATGTATGTTGAACAAAATGATTAGAAACAATTCTAAAATTACACGATTATCGAATTATGACGGCGAGGTTTGTCTAACGTTGCTTTTGCTATGCTTGATGCGATGATCGTCTAAAAGCCTTGTTTTTCAAGGGAAAACGGTCGTTTTTTGTTGGGAAGATAATAGAAATGGCTCAAAACGCATCAATAAGTAATCAAAATGTTAAATTTATGCCAAGCCTATTGCAAAATCAGAATGTTTGATATATAATATTATATTATTTGGTGCGGAGGTGAAATGGCTTTTTGGCAGGCTTTAGAAATTTTCTCCTGACGTTTATAATATCTCTTGTCATTTTTGGCATTATAGCTTTTTTCATTGTTAATATGGTGCTTGAATCTCTTGGAGTTTCAAGTGTTTTACCTAATGATGATGCAGATCCCGTTCAGACCGGCGGAGACGAATATGTTGAGGATACCGGAAATTCTGCTCTTGATGAGCTTGATGGTGAATCCTTTAATATGCTGTTTGTTGGGCTTGATTACGCAGAAATTTTTTATGATTATTATGACCCCGATACGGTGGATAAGCTTATTCAGCAGAGTGGCGGAAAAATTCCGGGTGAGCTTGTGACTGACGGTGAATATCGCAGAATATCTGCGGATGTGATAATGCTGATGTCTATAAGCAAGGAAAGAGGGGAATTTGCCTTTACCTCTATTCATCCGGGAACTCGCATCAGCCGCGGAAGTGAAACAGTCAGCCTTTCGGATATCTATGAAGAGGAAGGTAAGAACAGCTTCATTGACGCAGTTTACGAGCTTGTTGATATTCCCATTGACAGATACGCTTTTATCAGCATGAATAAGTTTCCTTCTGTTATAGACAATCTTTTTGACAGGGGAATTGAAATAACCGTACCGTTTGATATGGTGTATGATGATTTTAAGGCCGGCTTGCACATAGATCTGAAAGCAGGCGTGCAGATGCTTAACGGAGAAAAGCTGTTGCATCTTTTAAGGTTTAACAAATATGAGGGTACCGACGGCTCCAGACTTGATACAACGGTTTATGTTGTAAAAAGGATAATGGAGGAGCTTTTGACGGATACATACCGCACAAAGGCACTGGGAATATTTAAAGATATTGACGATGATAAAGTGATAGAAACCGATTTTAAGGTAAACGACCTTGTATCAAACCTTGATCTTATCTTCAGCTATTCAAGCTTTGATGCCGTAACTCCTGAGCTTCCGGGCAGATATACGACCATTGATGGAGAGCTGTGCTTTATTCCCGATCAAAAGGGATGCGCAAATCTGCTTGCCCCTTACGGCAGAAACGAAAAGTAATATAAATTTTTGAATAACATATAGGAGTTTAGAAATGAAGAATTCAGAAAAGACAATGGAAAAAATCGTTGCTCTTTGTAAAAACAGAGGCATCATTTTCCCCGGCTCCGAGATCTATGGCGGTCTTGCAAATTCTTGGGACTATGGCCCTCTCGGTGTTGAATTTAAAAACAATGTAAAAAAAGCTTGGTGGAAGAAGTTTGTTCAGGAATCAAAGTATAACGTAGGTCTTGACAGTGCTATCATCATGAATCCCGAGGCTTGGGTTGCTTCAGGCCATGTTGGAGGCTTTTCAGACCCGCTCATGGACTGCAAGGGATGTCATGCACGCCACAGAGCGGATAAGCTGATCGAGGATTATGCTTTTCAAAACGGTCTTAACGATAATCCTGCAGGCTGGAGCTTTGAGCAGATGTCCGAATACATAGCTGAGAAGGGAATAGTTTGCCCCGATTGCGGCAGTAAGGAATTTACCGATATCAAGAAGTTTAACCTTATGTTCAAGACCTTTATCGGAGTTACAGAAAACAATGCAAGCACTGTTTATCTTCGTCCCGAAACCGCGCAGGGTATCTTTGTAAACTTCCCCGCTGTTCAGAGATCTACAAGAAAGAAGCTTCCTTTTGGCGTTGCTCAGATAGGTAAGTCCTTCAGAAACGAGATCACTCCCGGCAACTTCGTATTCCGTACCCGTGAATTTGAGCAAATGGAACTTGAATTCTTCTGCAAGCCCGATACTGACCTTGAGTGGTTTGCTTATTGGAAGGATTATTGCCATAAGTTCCTGCTTAACCTTGGTATGAGGGATGAGAATCTCCGTCTCCGTGACCATGATCCCGATGAGCTGAGCTTCTATTCCAAGGCTACTACCGACTTTGAATTTCTCTTCCCGTTTGGTTGGGGCGAGCTTTGGGGTATTGCCGACAGAACTAATTATGACCTTTCTCAGCACGCAGAACACAGCGGCAAGGATCTTACATATTTCGATCCCGAAACAAACGAGCATTATATCCCTTATGTTGTTGAGCCCTCCCTCGGTGCAGACCGTGTGGCTCTGGCATTCCTTGTTGACGCATATGACGAAGAGATTATAGATGCCGAGAAGAACGATGTGCGCACAGTTCTTCATCTTCACCCGGCCCTTGCTCCCTTTAAGGCGGCTGTCCTGCCTCTTTCAAAGAAGCTTTCTGAGAAAGCAGGTGAGGTTTATGACCAGCTCTGCAAATATTTTATGGTCGATTTTGACGATGCAGGCTCTATAGGCAAAAGATATCGCCGTGAGGATGAGATAGGAACACCTTTCTGCATCACTTATGATTTTGATTCTGAGGTTGACGGCTGTGTTACAGTTCGTGACAGAGATACTATGGAGCAGGTTCGCCTGCCTATAGGCGAACTGAAGGATTATATCGAAAAGGCACTTCAGTTCTGATATAAATAAGATATCAAATAAAGGGAGCGTTTCTCTAACCGAAACGCTCCCTTTAAAATTCAAGACCGGTAAAAAGCTGCCATGTTGGGTATTGAAAAATCAATATGGGTGTGATATAATTAAGAGGATAAAAGGTTGTGGAGGTTAATATGCTGTCATTTGAAAGCGATTATATTGAAGGTGCACATGAAAAAATACTAAGAAGGCTTTGTGAGACTAATCTGGAACGCCTTTCAGGATATGGAAACGACTCATATTGTGAGAGCGCAAAAGAGAAGATCAAAGAGGCCTGTGGCTGTGATGATGCGGAGATATTCTTTCTGGTTGGGGGAACGCAAACAAATCAGATAGTTATTTCTTCTATTCTGAAGAATTATGAGGGGGTCATATCTGCCGAAAGCGGCCATATAAATGTTCATGAGGCAGGGGCTATCGAGGCAACAGGGCACAAGGTCATTTCTCTGCCGCAAAAAGAAGGTAAGATAGAAGCTGAAATTCTGAAAAAATATCTCTCCGGATTTTATGCAGATTCCACCTATGAGCATATGGTTATACCAGGTATGGTTTATATTTCTCATCCCACTGAATACGGAACACTTTATAGTGCGGGGGAGCTAAGAGCGATTTCTGCTGTTTGCAGAGAATATGGCATACCGCTTTATATGGACGGAGCAAGACTTGCATATGCCCTTGAAAGCGAAAAAACAGATGTTACACTGTCTATGATAGCAGAGCTTTGCGATGTGTTTTATATAGGCGGAACAAAGGTGGGGGCACTTTGCGGCGAGGCGGTGGTGTTTACCCAAAAGAATATACCAAAGCATTTTGTAACAATGGTCAAGAGACGTGGAGCACTTCTTGCAAAGGGAAGAGTGCTTGGCGTTCAGTTTGACACACTCTTTACAGACGGTCTTTATTTTGAGATCGGCAAACACGCAAATGCCATGGCGATGAGGATTAAAAACGCCTTTCTTCGTCGAGGATATAAGCTATTTATTGATTCATATACAAATCAGCAGTTCGTTATTCTTGAAAACAGCGTTTTGGAGCGTCTTTCAAAGAATGTAAAGTTCAGCTTTTGGGAGGTCGTTGACTCTGAGCATACTGTTGTCAGATTTGCGGCAAGCTTTGCCACACGTGAATGTGATGTTGAGGCGCTTGAAAGTCTTCTTGATGAGATAGTTGACGATATTTTCGAATAAAAAATCGGTTTCCTTTTTAAAGGAAACCGATTTTTTATTTTTCGTTTTTAATATCTTTTTTGATTTTCCTAAGGTCACCGAGCATCTTAAAGGCATCACGAAGCACATTGACCTTGGATTCTCTGTGATTGACTATCTTCACGGGAACCTCAATTATCTTCATCCCTTCCTTTTGTGCTCTGAGAATCGTCTCAAAATCAAAGGCGAAGCCGTCTACCTTGCAGCATTTGAATATCCTGCGTGCTTCTTCTCCGCGATATGCCTTACAGCCGCACTGCGAATCAGAAAGCTTAAAGCCGCCTGCAAGGCAAAGTACCTTGATATACACCTTTGACGCAAATTTCCTTATCAGCGTGTAGCCCTCATATCCGTCTTTGGAGAGGTTTCTTGAGCCTATAGCAACAGATGCGCCGGGATCTTTATCAAGGGCCTCTGTCATGGTTTTTACTGCCTCTGTGCCGTATGCAAGGTCGGCATCGGTAAACATAACTATATCACCCAGGGACGAAAGCACGGCGTTTCTCACTGCAGAGCCCTTTCCCCTGTTGTCTGGGTAGCCTACTGTGCGAACATTTGGCAGGGCAAGTGAATTAACAAGCTCAGCGCAGCCGTCTCGGCTTCCGTCATCCGAGAAAATTATTTCATATCCGCAATGGGAAAAGTTTTCCTCCATATATTTTGAGAGGGCTCTTGCTGTGCTTTCTATTATCGGGGCTTCGTTGTACATTGGTATACAAAGTGAGATCTTCATTATATTATCCGTTCTTTCTGTAAACTGTAAATTCGATTTCTATCCGGGTCTCAAGCTGTTTAAGGGATGCAAGCTTTTCTTTGTCCCTAAGAGAGGTTCTGTAATAATAGGGGGTCATTGCAAAAAGATCCGATATTTCTTTTTGTGATTTGAGGTTAATTGAGTAAGAAAGTATGGATCTATCCTCTTCTGATAAGCCCATATCCTTTGGCATATCAGCTCTTGTTTCGTTCATATAAACATTATCGTATAATGCCTTTTTGAGCCCGAGAAGATGTTTTTCTCCTGCAGCGGCAACGATCAGCACGCCGCCATCCCTCAGAACTCTGAAAAATTCCTTTTCGGGGCAGGGGGCAAAAATATTTGTTATGCAGTCAACACTGCCCGATTGCAGCGGAAGCTCATAAATACTTGAAACAGCGTAAAAGAGATTTCCCGCACCGCTTTTTTTTGCTTCCTTTGCGGCGTGCTCAATGGCGGGCTTTGAAATATCAACACCAAAGACAGGCGAGGATGAAAGCACGTTTGCAAGCGAAAGGGTATAATAACCCTCACCGCAGCCGGCGTCGAGAATGTTGCCTCCATGTAGGCAAAAATTGCTTGCAAGCTCATTTATCCTGTCTGAGATAGGTTTGTAGTGACCGAGAGCAAGAAAGGCGCTGCGACTTTTTACGCACTCCTTTGAATCACCTCCGCCGCTGTGCTGCCTGTCAAGATTAACATAGCCTGCCGATGCCAGATCAAAGCAATGAGGCTTTATTTCCTTTTGGCAGATAAGAGACCTGCCGTTTTCCGATAGCCCCAGACTTGTTCTGCATATGGGGCAGCATAAATTTTTAACAGTCATAATATCAGTTGTCAATTTTGGTTAGTTTAGCGTGGAGAGCATATCTGCCCATTCTTGTTGTGTTTGTGCAGGTTGAAAGGGTAAGCAGTATATCATCTTTATCAAAATCGATCTCCTTAGAGTAAAGAGAATTTCCTTTTAGCTCATAGGCAAATTTTAAAAAGTCTTCATCCGAGGCAAATTCTGTTCTGAAATACTGATAATCTGCGGTTGTCTTGTAAACCGAAAATACCTCAAAGGTGTATATGCCGTCAAAGGCATATATGATTATAGGGGTATTTTTAAAGAAATCAGCATTTTTATAGAATTTCGTAACGCCGCCAAGCATAGAGCCGTTTGACATATTGTGGCCGTAAATAACTATATTTTTGTTATCTCTAATAGCTGATTTATTGCGGTAGTCCATAAAGATCGTGCCTGATTTAAGCGTTTTTCTATCAAAGCTGTGATCCAGATAATAATCGTTATCTTTGTATTTTGTAACGGGATAGCTGATCTTTGTGCCGCCGGCATAAATAAAGCCCACTATATCATTGTTTTGATTTTTAAGATCCTCCAGCTTTGATTTCATTCGCTGAAATTCCATGTTGTAGGTCGGGGGATCTTCTGAATAGAATTTGCTCAGCTCCGAATCGTCAAGCTTTATCGCCTCGCTGAATATGGGAATGGCAACACTTGGAGTTTGGAGCTTCATTTTGGTCACTCCGTCATTTAAAACGGCATCGCTGTTTCTTTCAATGTCAAAAAATTCATCCGAAAGAGCCAGGTATATATCGTCGGCCTTTTTATATTGTACCAAATTGTTTATGATAAGATACACGCAATATGAGAACACTGCAAGACATATAAAGATCAGCAGGATTCGTATAAGCTCATAGGAATCAAGCCTTTTGCTTTTTTGCCCTGCAGGAGCGATATCATCGGGGGTCAGTTCAATAAGAGAACGCTCGAAGACCGAAAGCTCGTTTGCCGAGGCTTCTTCGGTACATTTGTTGCTTTTTCTGCCAAGAAAAAATCTCATCTTTCTATCCCCCCATAAATATTCAAGCTATATTATATTATAATTGTACCATAATTACAAGTCTTTTGTCGAATTTTTATTTTCATTTTCGGGAATATCAGCCTCGGGGAGCTCAAACCAGAAGGTACTTCCTTTTCCGAGAGTGCTCTGTGCGCCGTATACCGCCTTATGACTTTCAAGGATACCCTTTACGATAGAAAGTCCGAGACCTGTGCCAACTGCAGCTCTGCGATGAACCCTATCCACCTTATAATATCTATCCCAAATAAGGGGAAGCTGGTCGGGAGCTATGCCTGCGCCGTTGTCGGTTACAGAAAAACGCACCTTTCCATGTTCAGCTGTGAGAGACACCGATACTTTTTTGTCATCTCCGCAATAATTTATTGCGTTGTTTATAAGGTTGTAAACTACCTGAAGCATCATGGTTCTGTCGGCAAATACGAGAGCTTCGGTACTGCATATAAATTCTATTTTGTATCCGTCCTTTTGGGTCAGCTTTTCATATCTTAGCATTGTTGCTCTTACGGTGTCGGTGAGGTTGAATATCTCGGGACTTATCTTCCTTGTGCCCGCTCTGATCTTTGAAAGATCCAGCATATCTCCCACAAGATCTGAAAGTCTGGTAGTTTCGTCGATAACGATCTGAGCGTTTTCGGGAGTGTTTTCGCCCGGAATGTCTCTCATCATTTCGCTGTAGCCTCTTATCATTGTGAGGGGAGTGCGCAGATCGTGAGATATGTTGGCGATAAGCTCCTTTTGCAGGCGGTCATTTTTTGAAAGCTCTGAGGACGCATAGTTGAGAGCGTCGGAAAGCTCTCTTATCTCTTTATATCCTTTGCCGTCAAAAACCTCATCATAGTCACCCTTTGCAAGGCGTTTTACTGATCTGCTAAGGTTGACGATAGGTGCGGAGATCACTTTTGACATCAGAAGTGAAAGAATAAGTGCGCCGGTGAGAAGTATCAGGCATATCCACTGAAATTGGATTCCGTAGGTTTTAACTATCGCACTTACCGGAGCAAGCTCTGCATTGAGAAACAGGGCATATTCGTTTCCGCCGCTATCCTTAAAGCTTTTAATAAACACGGTGCTGGTGGATTCGATATCCGCTTTATCACCGCTGTGAAAAGCATCAAGCGAATAGGTTTTGATATATTCGCCGCCTTCCTCTATGGCTTTTGTATAGAGATTGCTGAAGCTCCTCGGTGACATATGATGTATCATACATCCGCTTGCAATATCACAGCTCACAAGCTCCTTTGCCCTTGAATCCTCGATCTGATACAGAATGATGCAAATCGAATAGTCGCCCGAGAGGGTATATGCCTGCTGCTTCAGATCGCTTTTTTCAACGCTTGCTTCTATAACAGAAGAAGTGAGGCGAAGCTCCTTCATTTTTGCACCTTCATAAAATGTTCCAAGCAGCAGTACTTGAAATATATATACAACAAGAAGTACAAACACTATAAAAACAGCAAGAAAGGCAAACAGGTTCCACCTGATGCCCATTCCGCTTGTTTTATTGGTTTTAACAGATCTGTCATTTTCGTCAAAGTGCTTTTGCATTTTGCCGTATTCCTTTCATTATTGCGCTTCAAAGCGATATCCCACACCGCGAAGAGTAACTATGTAGTTACTGTATCTGCCAAGACTCTTTCTAAGAAGCTTTATGTGGGTATCGAGAGTTCTGGCATCACCGTAAAAATCATAACCCCAAACCTCACTCAGCAGTTTTTCTCTTGAAAGTGCGACGTTTTTGTTTCTGAGCATATAGAAGAACAGATCATATTCTTTTGGAGACATTTCAACTCTCTCGCCGTCAACAAATACCAGTCTTGCTGTTATATCGGCTCGCAGCCCACCACCGTCAAATTCAACTACCTCGTTTTTCTTTTCGGCAGTGCCGGCGGCTGCCGGACGCACTCTTTTCATAACCGCCTCAATGCGGAGCATAAGCTCTTTTGGTGAAAAGGGCTTAACAACATAGTCGTCTATGCCAAGCTCAAAGCCGTTTATTTTGTCATATTCCTCGCCTCTGGCACTAAGCATTATAATTGGCGTTTGAGATATTTTTCTTATCTCCCTGCAGGCAGAAAAGCCGTCAAGCTCAGGCATCATAATGTCCATTATTATGATGTCAAATTGTTCACGGCGGCAGAGAAGCACAGCCTCCATTCCGTCTGAGGCCTCTGTAACGGTGTGATTTTCAAAAACTGCATATTTTGTTATCAGCTCGCGTATGCGAGCCTCATCGTCAACTACAAGAATCTTATACATAATGCCTCCAAAAAATCGGGGGCGAAATGCGGCATAGACCTGTGATCAAGGCAGACCGCAAGGATCGCCCCCACGATTATTATTGTATTTTTATCCGAATGATACCTCGCCCGAATCCTCGGGAATATATTCGTGAAGCTCAAGCTCAACACTTACAAATCTGCCGCCTCGGACAATGGTTACATCAACCTTATCGCCAACCTGGCAGCCGGAAAGGGCTTCTTTTACACCGGCGGAGGTGGATACCTCTTTACCGTTGATAGAAGCTATTCTATCTCCGTTTTTGATATCATCAGTGTATTTGGACTCATAAACATAAACACCGAGAGAGCTTACTCTGTAGGATGCGGCTGTAAAAAGATCGTTGATATCTATCAGAGAAAGACCGTGATCAACTCTGCCTCTAACATAGCCATAATCCATAAGCTGAAGAACTATATCATATGCAGTGTCAACCGGAATTGCAAACCCAAGCCCTTCAACATCGCTTCCGCTTGATTTAGCATTTACAATGCCAACCAGCTCGCCGCGAAGATTGAACATTCCACCACCGGAGTTTCCCGGATTGACAGCGGCATTTGTTTGAATGAGCGTCATATTTTCACCCTCGATAGTTATCTCTCTGGCAAGGGCACTTACTATACCGTTTGTAACCGTTCCGCCAAGCTTTCCGAGAGGATTTCCGATAACGAGTATCTCTTCTGCAAGCTGGAGAGAGGCAGAAGAACCGAGGATTGCAACGGTTAGCACCTCATCGGGATCTATTTTGAGCACTGCAATATCGGTGCTTGCATCCGTTCCGATAAGCTCTGCTTCATATTCGTTTCCGTTTGTGAGGCGCACAACTACCTTGCTGGCCTGGCTTATAACATGGTTGTTGGTTATAACATAGCCCTCTTTTGCTATGATAACTCCGCTTCCTGCACCGCTTTGAACATACTGATAAAAGCTATTGCCGTTGACGACCTGCTCTGTTGTGATCTCAACAACCGAATCTTTAACAAGTGCAGCCACCTGAGCCTTTGTCATTGTCTCTCCGACGCTTCCACTTTGAAGCCTATCTGAAGCTGCTTCGTTTTTGCTTATAGTTGCCGGCGGATTTTCTTTATCTTCGTTATTGTTTTTTACTTGTTCCTCGTCCTTTTCAGAGCTTTGCTTATCCTCGTTTGAATTTAGAACTATCTTTTCACCTTCATCGTCGGTGATATCCAGATTACTGTTTAAAAGAGAGGATGTTTTTGCAATGATGAAGCCGAAAAGACCAAAGGAAAGGGAAACTACAAGAAAACCGCAAATGGCTATGGCAACATAACCTGCCTTTGAAGTTTTTTTCTTTGGGTTAGGAGAAAAGTCGCCCATAGGCGCCGTATAGCCCTCGGGGGTATAATAGGAATACGAATTGCTGTAGGTAGGATTTGTATTACCCTGATTAGAATATCCCCGGGTTTCCGGAGAATATGTGCTGCTGAAGGTGGCACCTTCCGGCATATCGCTACCTGTGTTTGACGCGTGATCCTTTGTATTTTCAGCAGGCTCGCTTGTGCTGTTTTCATTTTGATTTATGTTGTTTTCAAAATCATTCATTATCAAAGACCTCCGAAAGGTATTTATCTTTTCCTTATTATAGCTTTGAATTGTGACAGTTTTTTGACGGTGTTTCAAAAAACCACTGAATTTACTTTAAATATCGGTGTTTTTTTTAGAAAACCTAAGTATTATAATTGATATTATGAACACGGTCAATGCCACGAGAAATACAGAGGCAGATATTACCGATGTGGTGAGCCCAAGCAGAAAAAGATAAAGTGATGTGAGATTTGAAGCAGAGTCTCCTGCAGTGCTCACCGCATTCGTTACTGCCATAAGCAGTATACCTATTGAAAAGGCAATGAAGCTATCAGCAAATATTGTAAAAAATATTGCCTTAAAAATCCCCAAACGTTTTTTTATGAGGAGGAATAGCAGAACAGTAAAACTGAGTGCAAGAAAAAGCAGGCATATGTTCTGCCAAGACGATATAATGTGCATGACCTTTGTAGGCTGATTTGACAATGGGGGAACAATGTCCTTTAAAATTTCGGAAACCACAGATAGAATAAGTGAAGATATCGTTGCCCAAAAGGCTATTCTATTAAGGCTTTCTTTTTTAAATCTTTTCATTTTCTTTTTCCTGTTTAAGTATTATTGCACTGTATGGGAGAAGGGGTTCATTTTCTGAGAATATCTTTTCGCTGAGCAGGTCTAGACCCTGAAGACATGGGTAAACGGCAGAGTCTGATGCGTTTATCGCAACTGTGAGCTTGTTTTTATTGAGGCATCTTTCGTATTGGATATATGCCCCGTCTGCTTTTGATATCCTGAATGTGCCCGTAGAAAGCACAGCATTCTCTCTTCTTATCCTTCCAAGCTTTTTGTAGTGGTCTGTGAGAGTTAATTCCTCGCTTCCCCAGGGGAAGGGCATTCTGCAAAATGGATCTCTGTAGCCTTCAAGACCTGCCTCGTCTCCGTAGAACACCGAGGGAACACCGTAAACGGTATATTGCAGTACGCTTCCCAGCTTTAAAAGCTTTATGGCTTTTTCACGAGCCTCTTTTGACATTTTTATACCGGCAAGCTCTTTGTTTGGCAGATCATATTTGTTTTCACCGCCAAGGACTGTCAGTATTCTTTCGGTATCATGTGTGCCGAGAATGTTCATAAGCGAATCCGACACACATTTTGGATATGAGGCATAAAGTTCTGTCAGTGTGTTTGAGAGCAAAGTGGAATTTCCGTAAAGAAGATATTCTATTGCCGCTTTGCGAAAGGGATAGTTCATAACGCTGTCAAGCTGTGCTCCCTGCAGATAGCGGCGGCGATTTCCGTATGCGATCTTGTCGGCGGCGTTTTCCCAAACCTCGCCAATAATAACTGCCTCATCTGCAGAAAGCTCCTTGGCGGTTTTTCTCAGCGTGTCGAGAAATGAGTCGCAGAGCTCGTCTGCAACGTCCAGCCTTATACCGCCTATCCCCATTTTCACATATTTTCCGATAACAGAGCTTTCTCCCTCTGCCAGATATCTGCGGCAGTCCTCGTTGCCGAGATTCAGCTTTGGCAGGATAGGTATGCCCCACCAGCTAAGATAATCGTCTTTGTCTTTTCCAAAGAAGTACCATTTATGATATGGAGATCTGCTTGACTGATAAGCACCAAGCGAATCGTATTTTCCGTATTTATTAAAATATTTGCTGTCGTCGCCCGTGTGGTTGAAAACACCGTCCAAAATTATGCGTATGCCATACTTTTTGCTCTCGGAAATAAGAGCGTTGAGCGCCTCGTCTCCGCCAAACATTTCATCTACCTGCATATAATCGCCGGTGTCGTATTTGTGGTTTGAATAAGCCTTGAATATGGGGCTAAGGTATATAACGTTTATGCCGAGAGATGCAAGATAGGGCAGTTTCTCCTTAATTCCTATGAGGTTTCCACCAAAAAAAACATTGTTGCGCACAAAAGCACCGGGATATTCGGCATATTGGGGTACACCGCTATCCCAATCCGGGTCTATTTCCGCATCTTCGCGACATTTTGCATTAAAAGATCCCTTGAAAAAACGGTCAACAAAGATGTGATACATCGTGCTGCCCTTAAACCATTCGGGAGTTTCAAAATCCTCTTTATAGACAAGCAATCTGAATTTTGTTCCTTCATTTGCCTGCAGTTTTATATCAAGGTTGTTTTCGGTTGTTGAAAAGAGGCAATGATCTCCTCTAAAAAAAATGAAATCATAATAAAAAAGCCCGGAGTTCTCACCTTTGCAAAGCTCTTTCAGCTCAAGTGTGGTGCTGAAAAAGTCAAAACCGAGCTCGGTTTTATTATATGTCATTGATATGATCTCATGGGACTGACCGTCTTTGTTTATTCTGAGAAGGGGATAGGTTATTCCCAAGGTTCTTTTTATTGAAAGCTTCAGACAAAGTTTGTGGGCAGATGAGAACGCCCCAAAAAGAGAGGCGTCCTCAGTGCCAATAGCCTTGCTGAATATTATTTTTTCATCCGAAAAGGGGAAAAAATCGAATTTTGCAAGCATATTTCAGTCCTTTTAGAATTATTTATCAAGTCTTTTCAGATTCCATATCTTTTCGGCATAGTCGTTTATTGCGCGGTCTGCGGCAAAATATCCTGCCGAAGCAATGTTCATAAGAGACATACGGTTCCAGAGCTGGCGGTCACCATAGATATCAATAGCCTTTTCATGTGTCATTCTGTATGATTCAAAATCTGCAAAGCACATATATGGGTCTGCAATGCCGTGACCGGAAAGCAGATAAGAGCCGATATGAGCAAATGACTGACCTGCAAAGCCGATGTTGAGACGGTCGATGATCCTTTGCAGATGAGAATTGTTTGCATAGTATTCTGCCGAGCGGTAGCCGCGAAGCCAAAGATCCTCAACCTCATTTTTGTTAAGACCGAAGATAAACATATTATCTTCGCCGGCGGCTGCCAGCATTTCAACATTTGCTCCGTCAAGAGTTCCGATAGTAAGAGCACCGTTTATCATCAGCTTCATACAGCCTGTTCCACTTGCTTCCTTGCCTGCAAGAGAGATCTGCTCTGATATTTCAGCGGCAGGGATAAGGGCCTCTGCCATGCTGACATTATAATCTTCAAGGAATACGACCTGCAGTTTCTGGCGCAGAACAGGATCGCTGTCTATATCTCTGCCGATAAAGCAAAGAAGCTTGATTATCTCCTTTGCCATTGCATAGCCCGGAGCCGCCTTTGCGCCAAAGATAAAGGCCTGCGGTCTTATATCAAGGTTTGGATTTTCCTTTAGTTCACTGTAAAGATTGATGATGTTAAGGGCGTTAAGCAACTGTCTCTTGTATTCATGGAGACGCTTTATCTGAACGTCAAAAACAAAATCGGGGTCAACGCACTTTCCTGTTTTCCTCATAAGAAGATTGGAGAAATTCACCTTGTTCTGATGCTTTATGGTGTCAAGCTCGCTCAGCACCGATTTGTCATCAGCAAACTTTTTCAGCTCTGCAAGCTGCTCCGGATCATGGCGGTAGCCGTCACCGATCTTGCTTTCGATAAACGAGGCAAGCTGAGGGTTGGAATAGCATAGCCAGCGGCGATGTGCAATGCCGTTTGTTACGTTGGTGAATCTCTCGGGGTACATACGGTGAAAATCCTTGAACACAGAATCTACAAGTATATCTGAGTGGAGTTTTGAAACTCCGTTTATATGATGAGAACCGATAACCGAAAGATTTGCCATGCGTATCTGAGAATAGGCGATGATAGACATACCGGAAATGCGGTTCCAGTTGCCGGGAAAGTGCTTCCATGCCTCTGCACAGAAGCGTTCGTTTATTTCCTTGATTATCATATATATCCTGGGCAGCTTAAGGCGGAAGAGATCCTCATTCCACGTTTCAAGAGCTTCGGGCATAACCGTGTGGTTTGTATAAGAAACCGTTCTCTTAACTATATCCCAGGCCTTATCCCAATCAAAATAATATTGGTCTATAAGAATCCTCATAAGCTCGGGGATGCAGAGGGCAGGGTGTGTGTCATTTATGTGCACTGCAACCTTTTCGGGCAGATTATCCAGCGTTCCGTAAACTGCCATATGATCGCGAATGATGCTCTGGCAGGAGGCGGAAACGAGAAAATACTGCTGACTGAGGCGCAAAAGCTTGCCCTCGGTGTGGTTATCTGAGGGGTAGAGCACTTTTGAGATTATTTCGGCGTTTGTGCTTTCTTCAAGAGCCTTTGTGTATTGACCCTGGGTGAAAAGACCCATGTTGAAATTATGGATATCCCTTGCTCTCCAGAGCCTCAGCTGGCTAACAGCCTTTGAGTCGGCACCCGAAATCATCATATCGTAAGGAACTGCCTCTATTTCCTCGCAGTCTTCATACTGTATCTCGCATCTGCCGTTTACCCATTGCTCTTTTATATGTCCGCCAAAGCGAACATGAAAGGTTCTGTCGGTTCTGGGAACCAGCCATACCTCACCGCCCGGGAGCCAAATGTCCGGCAGTTCTATCTGCATACCATCGACTATCATCTGTTTGAAAAGGCCGTATTCATAGCAAATAGAGAAGCCTGTGGCGGGATAATCGAGAGAGGAGAGCGAATCCATAAAGCAGGCGGCAAGGCGGCCCAGGCCTCCGTTTCCAAGACCTGCATCGGGTTCACATTCATAAAGGTCGTCAAGCTCAAAGCCCATTTCGGAGAGGGCGGTCTTATATTCCTCTGCCAGACCCAGATTGCAGAGATTGGTGCGAAGTGAACGGCCAAGGAGAAATTCCATGCACATATAGTAGACGCGCTTTGCACCCTTCTCGTTTACTTCGTTTTTGAAATCCTTTCTTTTTTCTGTCAGGATATCCTTCAGAGTCAGGGCAACTGCCTTGTATACCTGATCGCAGGTAGCGTCGGCGGGGGATGCTCCAAAATTTCTTGAGAGCTTGCTTTCGATATTTTCTTTGATTTCGTTTGCCTTGGGGGAGAAATTCATAAGTGTGGTTTTCCTTTCATAAACGCCTTTGCAGCCTGTTAGAGACTGCGGTACATTTCAATATATTTTTCTGCTGACACCTTCCAAGAGAAGTCGGTGTTCATAATTTTTTGCACAAGAGCATCGCGCTTTTCCTTGTTTTGATAGAGATCAAGGCAAGCATAAATGCGTTCAAGAAGCTCTGCTCCGTTATATCCGGCAAAGGTGAAGCCGTTGCCCATAACAGTGTCTCCGTCAAGCCAGTAGCCCTTTATAGAGTCATAAAGGCCGCCGGTCTCTCTTGTAATCGGAATTGCGCCATATCTTGATGCGATCATCTGTGAAAGTCCGCAGGGCTCGCTTTTTGATGGCATGAGGAAAATATCACAGGCGGCATATATGCGCTTGGAGAGATCCCTATCAT
Organism: Eubacteriales bacterium; assembly: GCA_045587665.1. Taxonomy (GTDB): domain Bacteria; phylum Bacillota; class Clostridia; order Oscillospirales; family CAG-272; genus SIG710. Next base: position 5,544 of record JAZNCT010000052.1, on the reverse strand, counting down.
ACATTATCATTGCTCTGACCTTGTCTTTGAATCTATTTTCAAGATCATAGAACAGACCTTCATATTCGGGAGCTCCTTTTCCCAGGATCACAAGCTGAACATCATTTCCTACCACTTCTTCAATGATCTCGGAGATTATATCAATTCCCTTATGCGCGGCAAGACGTGAGATTATCGCTATCAAGGGAACGTCTGCACGCTGAGGCAGATCCAGATCACGCTGAAGCGCAAGCTTATTTTCAGTCTTGTCGCTCAGTGTATCAGCAGAGAAGGTCTTTTCGATGCTGGGATCACATTGAGGATTGTAATAGACATAGTCGATCCCGTTGAGAATACCTCTCAGTTTAGATGAGTTTTCTCTGAGTATCGGGTCAAGGCCGTGAGAGTATGCGGGGTCTTTTATTTCCTCTGCATATCTGGGGCTGACGGTGGAAACTATATCTGCGCAAACGATTGCGCCCTTCATAAGATTGATGCAGCTTCCGTATTCAACGATAGAACGCTCGGTTGCACCGAGAGCAAATACATCTCCGAGGATCGAGAAATCATAACGTCCCTGATATTCAATGTTGTGAATCGTAAACACTGCCTTTATGGCCTCGTATCTTGGGTCACAGCTAAAGAGCGTCTTGAGATAAACAACAGAAAGTGCACTCTGCCAATCGTGTGCATGAAGAATATCCGGGAAAAAGTCTATGCACTGAAGCATCGAAAGCGATGCCATGCTGAAAAATGCAAATCTTTCAGCATCGTCATAGTTTCCATAAAGAGAGTCTCTCTTGAAATAGTATTCATTATCAATGAAATAGTAGATAACTCCGTCCTTTTCAAGGCTCATAATGCGGCAATACTGCTGACGCCAGGATAGACGAACCGAAAAAACATGTTCTTCCTTCATTTCGGCTCTGAAGCTATCCCCGATCTGACCGTAAAGCGGCATAACCACTCTGACGTCAACCCCCTCAGGATCAGCACTTTTGATAGCAGCCGGCAGAGATCCGAGAACGTCTCCAAGTCCTCCTGTTGCGGCAAAGGGCATTGCCTCTGAACCTACAAATAATATTTTCTTCATAAATCAAACTCCAAAATCAAATCATTGTTCCCTTGCTTATAAAGAAGGGGAGAGAGCTGTGGCCGTAAAGCTTGCGTTCGTCCTTTATAAGAACATTTTTGTCTGAAACCACATAACCAAGCTCGGCATGCGTGCCAACTATTGTATCCTGCATAAGGATACAGTTTTTAACTATCGATCCCTTGCCTACCTTAACTCCTCTGAAAATAATGGAATTTTCAACAACACCTTCGATAAGGCAACCGTCTGCAATAAGTGAATTTGTTACCTTTGCGCCTTCTGCATATCTTGTGGGCGCACTGTTTCTGACCTTGGTGAGAATAGGGCGGTTTTCCTGCATAAAGAGGGAAGAACGAACGTTTTCGTCAAGCAGCTTCATGTTGCAGTCATAGTAGCCTGCAAGAGAGCTTATCTGAGCATAGAAGCCTTCATAATGATAAACGAAATAATTAGCTCTCAGCAGATTGCGGTCGATAATGTCGCTGTAGAAGCTGGTATATCCGTGTGAAATAGCGTTTGCGATAGCCGACTGCAGATATTTTGTTGTAGCAACTATGATATTTGTGCTGACCTCTCTCATGCCGTGAACGCGCTGGTTGAAATGAATGACATCGGATATGCGGTCATTTTCATCAGAGGTTATGACAGCACTGCCGTTTGATATCTCGGCCTTGTCTGTGTCAAGCATAGTTGTAACTATTGTTATGTCGGCTTCCTTTTCTCTGTGGCGGCGTATAACATCATTAAGATCAATGTTGCTGATAGCATCGCAATCCGAGAGTACCATATAATCCTCACTGCAGCGTGATATAAAATCCATAGCTCCCATCATAGCTTCAAGCCTTGTGGAATAGAGCTTGTTTGCTCCTGCACCGTTGTAGCTTGCGATAAATGGAGGAAGGAGCTTTATGCCGCCGCTTCTTCTGGCAAGATCCCAGTCCTTTCCTGTTCCTATATGGTCAAGAAGAGACTGATAATTATTATGTGTTATAACGCCAACCTTTGTGATTCCCGAGTTTACCATATTTGAAAGAGTAAAGTCGATAAGGCGGTAGCGGCAGCCAAATGGAACCGAGGCCATTGTGCGTTTTCTTGTGAGATCCGGTATATTCTGATCGTGAATGTTAGAAAAAACAAGTCCTGCTGTACTCATAAATCCGTCCTCCTTATATTTCGGATATCATTTCGTCATCTGCGATGAGCTTTCCACCGGGAACGCTCACGTCGGCACCGATAACTGTGATACCCTTTGATATTTCTTTTGCCTTGCCAACAGATGCGCCACTGCCAACGGTAACGTTTTCGTCAAGTATAGAATATTCAACCGTTGCACCTGCCTCAACAACCGTGCCGCTCATAATGACGCTGTCCCTTACAACTGCGCCTTCCATGATCTTGGCGCCGGTGAAAATAACGCTGTTCTCAACCGTTCCGTATATCTGACAGCCTTCGGTTATAATGCTGTTTTCAACCTTTGCGTTCTCGCCTATATACTGAGGCGCCGCCGCAAAATGGCGGGCGAAAATGCGCCAATCTTCGTTGTAAAGTGTGAATGACGGGTGTTCTCCGATAAGATCCATATTCGCTTCCCAAAGGCTCTGAATGGTTCCAACATCCTTCCAGTAGCCTTCAAACTGATAGGCAAACATTTTTTCGCCTGCCGCAAGCATTGTTGGAATTATGTTTTTACCGAAGTCATTTGAAGAATTCGGGTCGGCATTATCTTCTATGAGGTATTTTTCAAGCTTTTTCTTGTTGAATATATATATACCCATAGAAGCCAGAGTGCTGTCGGGGTTTTGGGGCTTTTCGGTGAATTTATATATGGAATTATCCTCGTTTGCGCTCATAATGCCAAAGCGGCTTGCTTCCTCCAGAGTGACGTTGAGAACTGCGATAGTGCAGTCTGCGCCCTTTTCAATGTGATAGTCAAGCATTTTGGAATAATCCATTTTATAGATGTGGTCGCCTGAGAGAATAAGAACATATTCTGCATCGTAGCGATTTATAAATTCCAGATTCTGATAAATGGCGTTGGCAGTGCCCTTATACCAATCTGCGGTCTTGTTTCCTTGATAAGGGGGGAGGATCTTAACTCCGCCAAAGGCGCGGTCAAGGTCCCAGGGCAGACCGTTTCCGATATATTCGTTCAGCACAAGGGGCTGATACTGAGTCAGCACGCCAACTGTGTCGATTCCTGAGTTTATGCAATTGGAGAGGGGAAAATCAATTATGCGGTATTTACCGCCAAAGGGAACTGCGGGCTTTGCTGTTTTTTGAGTCAGTGCATAGAGTCGGCTGCCTTGTCCTCCTGCGAGGAGCATGGCAATGCATTCTTTTTTCTTGAACATGAGCTTTCCTCCCAAAGTAATATATATTGTTATTTTTCAGCAGATTATTTTTCAGCAGTTTTCTTTTTTTCTTTCTTCCGTTTTTTCGGTATTGCTCTCAATATAGTGGCACTCATTGGCGGGAGAGGGTAGATTATCGCATTGTCGAACCCGTTTTGCCTATATGTCACACATTCAAAAGCTTTATATATCTTTCCTTTCTCATTTCTCCTGCCGCCATATATTTCGTCCTCTGAACACAGAAGCACTTCGTATTCGCCAAGATAGGGGACACCAAGGTGAAAGGAAGGTCTTTCCACAGGAGTTAGATTAACCGTTATGATAAGCTCGTCACCTTTTCTGCTTATCCGGCGGAATGATAGGATGCTCTCATCTTTGTTGTCGGCATCTATCCATTTGAAGCCGTCCCAGGAGCTGTCACATTCCCAGAGCTCCTTTCTTGCAAGATATAGGTGATTCAGCTCGGCGGTGAATCTCTGCATCTTTGCGTGCATTTCGTAATCAAGCAAAAACCATTCTATCTCCGAGGCATAGTCCCATTCTCTGAACTGACCTATCTCGCTTCCCATAAAGCTCAGCTTTTTTCCCGGGTGGCAGATTATATAGGTCATAAAGGCCCTTGCTCCCGAAAATTTCAAGTTGTATTCGCCGGGCATTTTATCAAGAAAGGATTTCTTTCCGTGAACGACCTCGTCGTGAGATATGGGCAGGATATAGCTTTCATTAAAGGCATACATCATAGAAAACGTCAATTTTTCATGCACGTGTTTTCTGAAGTATGGGTCTGTTTCAACATATGAAAGAAAGTCATTCATCCACCCCATATTCCATTTCATTGTAAAGCCGAGACCGTCCTCACCTTCAAAGCTTGTAACATGGGGCCAGGCAGTTGATTCTTCGGCGATCATCATAACGTCGGGATATTCCTTTTTCATATAGGAATTGAGCATTCTGAAAAACGCAACAGCTTCAAGGCAGCGGTTGTCGCCCTTTGAGTTTGGCAGCCACTCTCCGGGATTTTTCTCGAAATCCAGATAGAGCATAGAAGCAACAGCGTCAACTCTCAGCCCGTCGGCATGGTATTTTTCCGCCCAGAAAGCGGCGTTTGAAATGAGGAAACATTCGATTTCGTTTCTGCCAACATCAAATTTGCGTGTGCCCCAGCCGGCGTGCTCCATTTTGTCTCTTCCCTGATATTCATAAAGAGGCTGACCGTCAAATTCATAAAGTCCGTGTGCGTCCTTTGGAAAATGTGCCGGGACCCAATCAAGAATAACGCCGATGCCAGCCTTGTGAAGCTCGTTTATAAGGAACATAAAATCCTTTGGGGTGCCCTGCCTTGAGCTTGGCGCATAATATCCGCAGACCTGATAGCCCCAAGAGCCTGAAAATGGGTGCTCCATTATCGGCATAAGCTCAACATGGGTATAGCCCATTTGCTTTACATAAGGTGGAAGGATGCTTGCAAGCTCGGTGTAGCTGAGATATGTGCCGTCCTCTTTTGCTTTCCAGGAGAGGGAATGAAGCTCATAGATGTTCATCGGAATGCTTGAAAGGTTCTTCATAGCCTTTTTTCGCTGTTTCATCCAACCCTCATCCTGCCATTCAAAGCCCTCGATATCATAAAACTTTGATGCAGTTGCAGGGGGAGTTTCAAAATGAAAGGCATAGGGATCGGATTTATAAAACTCTCTGCCACCGCTTATGATCCTGAATTTATAGCTAGAAAAATCACCGAATACGCAGTTTTCTGCATAGCCTTCCCAAATGCCGTTTTCTGTGATCCTTGACATAGGGACTCCAGTGTTCCAATCCGAAAAATCACCTACTATAAAAACGGCTTCGGCGTGAGGAGCCCAAACGCGAAAAACGAACCTGTCACCCTCCTTGTGAACACCCAGATAATCATAAGATCTGTAGTTTGTTCCTTGGTGGAAAAGGAAGGGGGCAAGATCGGATCTTTTCTTAGAGTTCATATGGTTTGCCTCCTGAATTTATAAATATCCTTAAATATATTATACACCTTTCTTTGTACAATTTCAATAGTCAAAGCTTATTTTAGGCTCATTTGAGGATTTTTTGTGCATTTTTGAGGGGGTAAGATTTCAAAATAATGATAAT
>JAZNCT010000051.1:0-1758 GCA_045587665.1 Eubacteriales bacterium | reverse complement strand
GTCCCGCCTTAAGGAAGCCGATGTTGATGACCGTGTCAATTTCGTCCGCGCCGTTTTTCAGCGCATCGCGGCACTCAAATACCTTGGTCGCGGTCGTGGAGTATCCATTTGGAAAGCCGATAACGGTGCAGATAGCCACTTTGCCGCCTGCATATTCCGAGGCTTTTTTCACAAAGCTTGGTGGAATACATACCGAGGCGGTTTCAAATTTTATACCGTCGTCAATAATGTCCTTTATCTGCTCCCATGTTGCGTCACGGGCGAGAAGGGTGTGATCAACCTTTGATAAGATATCTTTAATTTTCATCTTCCTGCCATCCTTTACAAACATCTATCCATTCTTTATATTCCGAAGCTCTCTCAAGCTCTGCAACAGACAGCTTAACTGCGCTGTTTCTTGTGCCTGCCGCCGGGTAAACCGTGGCAAATCTTTTTAGTGAACGATCAAGATAGACCGGAACATCAGAGGGGAGGGCAAAGGGACAAACTCCGCCAACAGGGTGTCCCAAAAGGCTCTCTACTTCTTCAGGCTTTATCATCACAGCCTTTGTGTGAAAATAGCCCTTGAATTTGCTGTTGTCGGTTTTTGCATCTCCTGCCATAACTATAATTATCGGTTTGTTTTCCACCATAAATGACATGGTTTTTGCAATTTCGCTTTCACTGCAGCCAAGAGCGGCGGCTGCTTCACTGACCGTTGCGCTTGATTTTTCGGGAACGATTATTCTTTCTTCAAGCCCGTATTTTCTGAGATGTACCTGCACTTTTTCGATTGACATTTTTAGTCTCCTTTATATGAGCTTTATTCTTGCTTCAATGTTTGTGTTTTGATCTGATTCTCTTATGGTTCTTACATAGTAAACGTCGGTTTCTTCTGAATCCTGTGCATAATATCCCTTTATTGTTTCGCCTCTTTTTGCTTCGTGAATAAAGCTTATAGAAAGCTCGCCTATCCGCCTGCCGTCAAGAACCTTGAAGGGCAAAAAACCGCAGATAATATCGGGGTAACGGGCGTTGTTCATATGACCGTTATAGTCTATATCCCTGTAATAAACTTTTTGCTCTCCGCTTTCGATAAGCTCAATATCCCGAGGTATTCTCACATGGAGTGGGGCAGAGGGCTTTATTGGGTCTTCGAGTCCCAGATCTGTTTTGAAATCCTTAACGGGGATCGGGCGCATAGCAGAAATATCCATAAGTGCCCAAACCGAGTAAGCCTCGGCTACCTTTTCGTCACCTCTGTATACTTCAAAACAGCGGTTAAAGCTGAAGCCGCGGCTGTCGTTTGTGGGGAATGTAAACACCTCAAGCTCATCGCCAAAACCAATGTTGCTGAATATGCTTACGCAAATGCGAGTGAGCCAAAAGCAGCAGCCGTCACGTTCTATCATTATTTCCGGAGCACAGCCCAGCATATCTGTGTGTCCGTGAGCAGCCTCCTGAAGAAACATAAAAAGCCGGGAGGGATATATCCTTCCTTCTGTGTCGGTATCGTGGAACAACACCTTAAAGCTTTCCTTAAATTTCATATGTAAACCTCATTTATTTGTTTTTCCCCCGGTGGCTAAGAACTTCAAACCATTCGAAAATTGCGTATGTTTTTTTCTACCGTGTTTCACTTGGCATAACAAACAGTTTATACGTTTAAAGGAGCATCTCAATATTAAAAAACATAACGAAGCCCATATTTGAAAGTTCTTGAAATTCTTAAAAACTTTTTTCTAAAAAGTTTTTAAGCGGGGATCGGGGCAGAGCCCC
>JAZNCT010000050.1:0-8995 GCA_045587665.1 Eubacteriales bacterium | reverse complement strand
AGAACTCAAAAAGCAGATGTTCGATCTCAAGAACAAGATTGAACGCCTTGACACCGCACAAAACTCGTCGGGTAGCTTTATCCGAGCAATACGGAAGTTTATGACGATGCAAACGCTGACACCCATTGTCCTTCAAGAACTGATCGACAAGATCGAGGTTTTTCCGATTGAGGGAACGGGCAAGAACAGAACGCAACGGCTCGTCATTCATTACCGCTTCGTAGGTTGCATCGATCTGCCGAGTATCGTCCCCAAGCACACCTACAAGCTTGACTCACGGCAGGGAGTGGCTATCGAATATCTTCCCAGCGCAGTATAACCACAAAATAAAAAAGAGCAGACGAATCTGCTCAAATCAATCAAATATTAAGTAAACACAGGCAAAAAAATATCGGGTGTTCCTAACATCAGTTATGAACACTCGATATGGTCTGAGTGACAAGACTTGAACTTGCGGCCTCTACCACCCCAAGGTAGCGCGCTACCAGCTGCGCCACACCCAGATCTGCTCAACGGATGATATTATATCACTTTTTATCTGACTTGTCAAGTGCTTTTGACAAAAAAGTGCCAAATATTTTAACAAAATATCAGAGGCGGTGGACCGAAGTGAAAATAAACAAATTATAACAAATTTGTTGCATTTAGCATTGAAAAATCGGTTCAAATATGTTATACTACAGGTGAAGATATGATCGGCTATGAAGGTAAGTATCAGGCTGAGAATATATCTATTCCTTTTGTGACGAGGTGGACTATGAAAAAAACAAGCAACCTTGCTTACGATATACTGAGAAGCGATTTTTTGAACATTCCCAAGCATTCACGCATGGGGGGGTATTTAAATATCACAGCAACAGCTTCAAACGATGAAATCTGTGCTATGGTAGATAAGTGTGCCGATGACTGTATCGGCTTGATAATTCCTATCATATCAGGCGGAGAATTTGATTATCTTCGACCACTGGAATATTTGAGGATCTACGATGCCTTGCTTCAGAAGGCTTCGGAAAACGGTATCAAGGTGGCACTCCGGCTTGATGAAAGCATGGAGGGCTCTGTTGTTAGATATTTTGACGATAAAGACGAGAGCATAAGATCCAGGATTTTGATGAAGCGAGAATATTATTGTTCAAACGAAGAACAGATCAAAATCCCCGTAGATGAGAGCGTTTTGTCTGTTGTTGCTGTAGAAGAGCACGGCGGGATAATTGATCTCAGAGGTTTTTGCGTTAACGGGGAACTGACATGGAAAGCTCCTTCAGGAAACTGGCGTATAAGCCGTTATTTTTGCTCTGAGGATTATGAGAAGGACAGGGTAAATATATTGAACTATGATGCCTGCGTAGGCTATTTGCAGTCAATTATTGATCTGTTCAAAATCTCATTTCCTGAGTATATGGGAAAAACGCTGTGCGCCATATCTTTTTCGGATATATGCTTTTTTGCTCAAAACAGGCGAAACTGGGATGAGGAATATAATAAGCTTTTTGATGAGCTTTACGGTTATGATCCCGCTCCATATTACCCTTGTCTTTATGATTGCAGCAACGACAGTCAAAGAAGGCACAAAGCAGCTCTTATGGATTGCCGTGCAAGGCTTTTGTTTGGCGGATTTATGAGGGCTGCTAAGGATGTTGCCGAAAAAGAGGGGATGATTCTTCTGGGTTCGCTTGCTGAGCCAAAGATAAGCGCAAGTTCATGGACTGTGGGGGATGCACTGCTTGTTCAGTCGAATATGCCCTGCGCAAAGCTTGAAAGATCATATCTTTATGGTTTTAACTCTATTGAGATAGCAGCAGGTGCGGCAGAAATGGGAGAAAAAGAAACAGTTTTCTGTGAGGCTTTTGAATATTACAGCAAGCTGAGCGACAGCATTATCTACCGTGAAACAGCCACTGCTTTTGCAAGAGGCGTCAACTTTATGTTGGCTCATCTTGACGAAAAGTGTACCGATATAAAGGCGTATTCGCAATATGTGGGAAGGCTCCAGAGCGTACTTGGTAAAGGAAAAAATGTTTCTGACATTGCGGTTTTATATCCTATATATTCTCTTCATTCCTCTGTTTCTCTTTATGAGTCTCCGGTTCCTGAGGGCGCTTTTGAATATCCGGAAACGCCGGACATAACAGACTATATGTCTGTTATCAACAGCATCAGCTTTTATTCCGGTCAGGATCTTACCGTGCTTCATCCTGATATGCTTCGTTCTTATGAAGATATAAAGGATTTCAAAGTTGTTGTTATTCCGGCAACACCAACGATAAGTATTAGAAGTATGCGTATAATTTCCGAATATTTTGACAGGGGCGGAAAGGTTATATGCACAGGTGTTTTGCCAAGCAAGGCGGCTGAAACGCCGGCAGATTTCGGTGACAGCCTTGATGATGAGGTAAAGAAGCTTTCAGCGCATATATTCGGCGAGGCAGTCAACAGCGAAAACATTATCGGTGACTATATCCGTAATACATCCGACCAAGGCGGGGAAGCATACTTTATCTATTCAACGATTACAGGAGTTGACAGGTGCAATATAGTTCCCAGTTCCATAATAGCGGATATCCTCCTTTCATTTGGAATTGCATATGATGTTTACATGGAGCATATGCCTCGTATGGAATCGACGGGTGCGCTTAACACAAATTATCCCGAATACTGTATGCTTGGGCTTTCATCAAGCATCAGGGGCGGCGGCATGCTGAATTACATTCACAAGCGCAGGGATGTGCTTGACATATACTTTTTCAGCAATGCTACCGACAACGGGTATAATGGTGATGTATATATGTTTGGAGAGCACACCCCCCGGATGTGGGATATTGCAAGCGGGGCTGCGACAGAGCTTGATTTTGAACTTGAAGAAAGAAACGGAGCTGTTTATACAAAAATACATATGGAGCTTGGAAGCGGAGAATGTATGCTGATTGTTTCTGAGTGATATAGAAGGAATGTTTTCTTCATAGAGCAGGGGCGCAGCGTTAAAAAAAGTGGCAATTCTTTCGGGATATAATGATGCGCTTTATTTATCAAAGGTATTAAAAAAATCAGAGGTCTTTCTCCAAAAAGCTTTATAGAAAATATGGATCAAAAAAAGCTGTTATCCAAACGGATAACAGCTTTTTTATTAAACTCTGTCTTTTATTTCTGTAGTTATCTTTGTAACAAAAGCTTCAAGAGACATTGTCTCTGTTGCACCCGTATCGCGGTTACGAATAGAAACATTGCCTTCCTCAGCTTCCTTCTGACCGATGATCACCATATAAGGAACACGGTCGATAACCTGCGCCTCACGGATCATATACCCGATCTTTTCGTTTCTGTTATCAAGCTCACAGCGAACCTTTGCCGCACGGAGTGCTTCATAAACCTTTTCGCCGTATTCAGCGCACTTCTCGGAAACGAGAAGAACCTTAGCTTGTACGGGAGCAAGCCATGTGGGGAACTTGCCTGCAAAATGCTCTGTGAGAACACCGATGAAACGTTCAATAGAGCCGAAGCAAACACGGTGGATCATGATAGGTCTCTGTTTTTCTCCCTTATCATCGGTATAATCAAGCTCAAAGTTAATAGGCATCTGGAAGTCGAGCTGGATAGTACCGCACTGCCATGTTCTGCCGATAGAGTCCTCAAGGTGGAAGTCGATCTTGGGGCCGTAGAATGCACCGTCGCCTTCGTTGATAGTGTAAGGCAAACCGAGCTTTTCAAGAGCGTTCTTAAGACCGTTTGTTGCTGCTTCCCAATCCTCATCGCTGCCCATGCTGTCCTCGGGACGTGTTGAAAGCTCAACGCTGTATTTAAAGCCGAATTTTTCATAGACCTCATTGATAAGGTGAACAACATTTACGATCTCATCAGTGATCTGATCACGGCGCAAAAAGATATGCGCATCATCCTGAGTGAAGCAGCGAACACGGAAAAGACCGTGGAGTGCACCCTTCAGCTCGTGGCGGTGAACAAGACCAAGCTCGCCTGCTCTTATGGGAAGATCTCTATAAGAATGGAGATCACTGCGGTATACCATAACACCTCCGGGGCAGTTCATAGGCTTAACGCAGTATGTTTCCTCATCAATGGTGGTTGAATACATATTATCCTTATAGTGATCCCAGTGACCGCTGGTCTCCCAGAGGTGACGGTTCATTATAAGGGGAGTTTGGATCTCAACATAATTTTCTCTTGTGTGGATCTCTCTCCAATAGTCGATAAGGGTATTCTTTATCATCATACCCTTTGGCAGGAAGAAGGGGAAGCCGGGCGCTTCTTCGCTGAACATAAAGAGCTTCATTTCTTTACCGATCTTGCGGTGATCGCGCTTTTCTGCCTCTTCAAGGAGCTTAAGATAATCGTCAAGCTCTGCCTGAGAGGGGAATGCGATACCCTTGATGCGGGTGAGCATCTTGTTGTTCTTATCATTCTTCCAGTAAGCACCGGACTGGTCCATAACCTTAAAGGCTTTGAGTGCCTTTGTATAGCAGATGTGAGGACCAACGCACATGTCAATATAGTCGCCCTGCTGATAGAAGGTGATAGTTGCATCTTCATCAAGGTCGCCTATGTGCTCAACCTTGTATATCTCACCTCTTTCTTCCATAAGCTTGATAGCTTCTTCACGTGGAAGGGCAAAGGGCTTTATGGGGAGATTTTCCTTTGTTATCTTCTTCATTTCCTTTTCGATATTCTGAAGATCCTCTTCGCTTAGCTTGGTGTCACCAAGGACAACGTCATAATAGAAGCCCTTTTCGTTTGCAGGGCCGTATGCAAATTTTGCATGAGGATAGAGACGGCTGATTGCCTGAGCCATGATGTGTGCGGCACTGTGGCGCAGTATATGCAGCTCTTCTTCGGGGGCACATTCTGCCACATGACCGTCATTGTAAACGACTTTCATAGTTTTCTCCTTTATATTTATACAAAAATTTTAAAAAAATAAACACCCACAGCGACAGGAATAAAGCCGCCAAGGGTGCAAAGCGCACGGTTCCACCTTGTTTTTTAACTCTTGACCTATAACGCAGGTGTGCGGCAATGCTTTTCGGGAATGATTTTACGCATTGCGGCTCGGGAACGGTTTTCATCAAAGCACCATAAGAAGCTCACAGCACCTGGCTTCTCTCTCTGAATGGTCTGCATTTGATTACTCTTTCCTTCAAAGCTTTTAACATTATAATTATAACACTGTTTTCACCGCTTGTCAAGGGCTTTTGCTCCTATTTGCAACTCATTGATGAAAAACGATTTTTCCGTTTTCAATGTCGTTTATTATTTTTGCTATTGCGTGCTCGGTGTTTGAAACTGTTATAAGGTCTGCCGCCGCCTTAACTTCGGGCTGGGCATTTGCAACAGCAATGCCAACTCCTGCAGCCTTTATCATTGAAATATCGTTGTGATAGTCGCCTACAGCAACGGTTCTTTTGGTATCAATTCCAAGCTGTTCGGATAGGCGGAACAAAACATTTCCCTTGCCGCTCCCTTTTGGGAGAATTTCAAAAAGAATCTTCTCAGACCTTATAAAATCAAAGCTTTCCGCCATGGGGTGCTTTTTAAGCAGTGCCTCAACCTTTTTTATGTTTTCATCGTGAACATCTGCAAAAAGAACTTTTGCAATAGGCTCTTTAACATCATAATAGTGCTTCTTTATGTTGGGCATTCCGGTCACTTTTCTGAAATACTCATTTGCCTTGCTGTCACGGCAAAAATATATCTTTTCAAAGGTATTTACCTGAATACCTATATCCGGCATTTCTTTGTCGATATATTCAACCAGCGTGAGAACAGAGGGGGATATTTCAAGAGTGTATGTGTATTCCTCTTTTTTGTGGTCATATATTCCGCCGCCGTTGATACAGCCAAAGGGACAGTTTGGTTCAATAACGCTGTAGATGCTTTGGGTGGAATAAGGCATTCTGCCCGTTACAAATGTAAAATAACCACCCTCGCTTTTAAAATATTCAATGGCGTCAAGATTCTCTTTTGAGACGTGTTTGTTGTCGTTCAAAAGTGTGCCGTCAAGATCGGTGCAGATGAGTATTCCTTCAAATTTTTTCATAATAGCTTCCTTGCCCTTTTGTTTTAGAATGTTATTATACCCAAAATACGGAACAAATGCAATAGTATTTTGCAATTTTAAAAAATGCAAAGGAAAATGAATTTAGGGAAAAATGTTGACAGAGGGGGATATAAGTGGTATAATAACAAGATGAATATTATTGCATTTAAATAGAAAGGTAAATAACAATGGAATGGACATCACTTAACGACCTGCGTGAAAAGTATCTTGCTTTTTTTGAATCAAAGGGTCATCTTCGTCTGCCTTCTTTCCCCCTTGTTCCGATAAACGATAAGTCACTTCTGCTTATCAACTCGGGCATGGCTCCTATGAAAAAGTTTTTTACGGGTGAGGAGATTCCCCCTCGCAACCGTGTAACAACTTGCCAGAAATGTATTCGTACACCCGACCTTGAAAGAGTTGGTCACACAGCACGCCACGGCACATTCTTTGAAATGCTCGGCAACTTCAGCTTTGGCGATTATTTCAAGGATGAGGCTATTCCGTGGGCTTGGGAGTTTCTAACAGAAACACTTCAGATCCCAAAGGATCTCCTTTGGCCTTCTATCTATGAAAACGATGAAGAGGCATATGAAATATGGGCAAACAAGATCGGTGTTGATCCTTCTCATATAGTTCGTCTCGGCAAGGCAGATAACTTCTGGGAGCACGGAAGCGGCCCTTGTGGCCCCTGCTCGGAAATATATTTTGACCGCGGCATAAAATACGGCTGCGGATCTCCCGACTGCAAGCCCGGCTGTGACTGCGACAGATTTATGGAAATATGGAACAACGTTTTCTCTCAGTTCAACAATGACGGAAACGGAAACTATACAGAGCTTGCTCAGAAGAATATTGACACAGGAATGGGTCTTGAACGCCTTGCCTGCGTTATGCAGGGCGTTGACAATATGTTTGAGGTTGATACTATCCGCAAGGTTATTGACAAGACCTGTGAGATCTCCGGAAAGACATACGGCACCGATGCAAACAATGATATATCTATCCGCGTTGTAACAGACCACTCAAGAAGTGCTATGTTTATGATCTCAGACGGAGTTATTCCTTCAAACGAGGGCAGGGGATATGTGCTCCGCCGTATTATCAGACGTGCCTGCCGCCACGGAAAGCTCCTTGGCATAAATCACCCCTTCCTTGTTGACACTGTTAAAGTGTCAATAGGCGAGAGCCGCGGTGCATATCCCGAGCTTGCCGAAAAGCAGGATTATATCCTAAAAGTTATCTCTCTTGAAGAAGAAAGATTTGATGCAACAGTTGATGCCGGTCTTAACATTCTCTCCGAGCTTATCGAAAAGGCAAAGGCAGAGGGGGCAAAAATGCTTTCAGGCGAGGATGCTTTTAAGCTTTACGACACATTTGGATTCCCGATCGACCTTACCCGTGAGATCGCAGAAGAAGCAGGACTTAAGATAGACGACGAAAAATTCACAGCTCTTATGCAGGAGCAGAGAACGAGAGCAAGAGCCGCAAGAGGCAACATCAGCGGCTGGTCTGAATCTTCAAAGGATCTTCTCCGTGAGCTTGAAAAGACCGAGTTCTGCGGTTACGGAAGCACTGAGGCAGAGGGCTGCAAGGTTCTTGCTATAGTCATTGATGAAAACACTGCAGATGAAGTGAATGAGGGCGAATTCTCTCTTGTTCTTGACAAAACTCCTTTCTACGGAGAGGGCGGCGGTCAGGTGGGTGACAGCGGTGTTATCACTGCAGGTGAGCTGACCGTGGCTGTTACCGACACAAAGAAGACCGACGGTGTTTATATCCACATTTGTAAAATAACAGAGGGTAGCGGAACTCTAAAGGTTGGCGACACAGTTTCTGCAAAAGTGGATGAAAACAGGAGATCTGCAATTATGAGAAGCCACAGTGCAGCGCATCTTCTTCAGGCGGCTCTGCGCACAGTGCTTGGAAACCACGTTTCTCAGGCAGGCTCATATGTTGACGAAAACGAAACACGCTTTGACTTTACCCACTTTGCGGCAATGACAAGTGATGAGCTTGCAAGGGTTGAGGCAATCGTTAATGCAAACATCCTTTTTGGCGCAGATGTTGAAACTGTTGAGACAGACATCGAGGGCGCAAAAGCTATGGGTGCTATGGCACTCTTTGGTGAAAAATACGGAAATGTTGTGAGAGCCGTTAAAATGGGAGAATTTTCAACAGAGCTTTGCGGCGGTACTCACGTTTCAAACACTGCAAAGATAGGTCTGTTTAAGATCGTTTCCGAATCTTCCGTTGCGGCAGGCGTGAGAAGAATAGTTGCAACGACCGGTGATGGCGTTCTGAGGCTCCTTGCAGGCAGGGATGAGCTTATCGCAGAGACTGCAAAGGAACTGAAGGTTCAGAAAACAGCTGATCTTGCAAAACGTGCGGCACAGCTTCAGAGTGAGCTTCACGATATGAAAAAAGAGCTTGACGCACTCAATTCCAAGATAGCGGCATCAAAAACTGCAGATGTTTTAAAGGAGGCTAAGACTGTCGGTTCTCTCAGACTTGTAACAGCACAGCTTGACGGTATGGCAGTGGATGCGGCACGTTCGCTTTCTGATGATCTGAGAGCAAACAACGATGATCTTGTTGCAGTTATTGCGGTTGTCACAGAGGGTAGGCTTAATTTTGTTGTAAGCTGCGGTAAAGCCGCTGTTTCAGCAGGCGCACACGCGGGCAAGATTGCAATGGGAGTTGCATCTGTCACAGACGGCAAGGGCGGCGGACGTCCCGACGGTGCCGTTGCCGGCGGTAAAGATGTTTCAAAAATAGTTGAAGCTCTTTCCGAGGCTGAAAAGCTCCTTGCGGCACAGCTCGGATAATTATAAAAAAGCAAAGGCTCTGCCAAAATTGGCAGAGCCTTTATTTCGCCTTCAAACCATCGAAATAAATCGGCTAACAGGGTGCTCAAAGAAAAATAATTGTAAAAAATGCACAAAAAGT
>JAZNCT010000049.1:0-12992 GCA_045587665.1 Eubacteriales bacterium | reverse complement strand
ACTGCAAAAAGTTTGTTGAGCGTGAGATCAGACGCGGAAACCGCTATGACGGTATAATAATGGATCCTCCTTCATATGGAAGAGGACCAAACGGCGAAGTTTGGAAAATAGAGGATAGTGTTGATGAATTCGTTTCACTGGTTTCAAAAGTGCTTTCGGATAAGCCATTGTTTTTTCTTATAAATTCATATACAACGGGGCTTTCTCCTCTTGCTATGAAATATATAATTGATATGCGAGTGGCAGAACGCTTTGGCGGAAAGACAGAGGTGGGCGAGCTTGGACTTCCCGTTACTGAAACGGGAGGAATATTGCCCTGCGGCGCAAGTGCGCGCTGGCAGGCAAACGGAGCAGATGAAAACTGATGATAATGGAAAATAACAGCTTTATTAAAATTGAAAATCTTTATGCCTCTTACGAGGAGGATGACGGAAGCGCAAAGCAGGTGCTTTCGGATATATCGCTTGAAATAAAGAAGGGCGAATATGTTGCTATTCTCGGTCATAACGGTTCGGGAAAATCAACGCTTGCCAAATTGCTCAATATGATCCTCTCACCAGATTCCGGCAAAATATTTATTGACGGTGTTAATATAACCCGCCCTGATATTACAGAGGATCAGATCTATGATATAAGGCGAAAGGTAGGAATGGTGTTTCAGAATCCGGATAATCAGCTTGTGGCTACTATTGTTGAAGAAGATGTTGCCTTTGGCCCCGAGAATCTCGGAATACCCTCGGATGAAATAAGAAAAAGGGTTGATGAGGCTCTGGCAATAGTCGGAATGAGCGACTATGCAAAGCATGAGCCGCACAGACTTTCGGGAGGTCAGAAGCAGAGGGTTGCCATTGCCGGAATAATCGCAATGATGCCTGATTGCATGATATTTGATGAATCAACGGCAATGCTTGATCCTATTGGTCGCAAAGAGGTCATGGATACAGTTGATATGCTCCGGCGTGAAAAAGGAATCACCGTCTTAAATATTACTCATCATATGAATGAAGCGGTAAGAGCTGACAGAGTAATAGTTCTAAATGACGGTAAGGTTTATATGGACGGCACTCCCGAGGAGATCTTCGGCGAGCCTTATAAACTGGAGCTTGCAGGACTTGAAGTTCCACAGTGTACAGCACTTATACAGGAACTTCGCCGCAAGGGTTATAAGCTTGACGGTGAGTGTACCACACCCGAAAAATGTGCTGAGTTGCTTTTTGAGGCTATTGGAGGTAAGAATAATGCCGGAAATTAAACTTGAAAATATTTCCTATACCTACAGTGAGGGTACTCCATTTGAGATCAGTGCACTTTCGGATATAAACGCAACTGTTAAAAGCGGCATAGTGACGGGAATAATAGGCCACACAGGTTCAGGAAAATCAACCCTTGTTCAGATGCTCAACGGTCTTGTAAAGCCTTCAAACGGAAGAATTCTTCTTGACGGTGAAGATATTTGGGAAAATCCAAAGGAGATCGGAAGGGTTAGGTTCAAAGTTGGGCTTGTGATGCAATATCCCGAATATCAGCTTTTTGAAGAGACAATAAAGGCTGACATTGCTTTTGGCCCTAAAAATATGGGACTTAATGCAGATGAGATTGAAAAAAGAGTGTTCGAGGCGGCAGATTTTGTGGGACTTCCTCATGATATGCTTGAAAAATCTCCCTTTGATCTTTCGGGGGGGCAAAAGCGGCGTGCAGCTATTGCAGGTGTTATTGCAATGAGACCTGCGGTGCTCGTTCTCGACGAGCCTGCGGCAGGTCTTGACCCTATAGGCAGGGAGATGATAATGCAGAGCATAATGGGGTATAAAAATAAAACAGGCGCAACTATTGTTATAGTCAGTCACAGTATGGAGGATATGGCAAGATATTGCGATGAGCTGATAGTTCTTGCAGAAGGAAGACTGCTGATGAACGGCAGAAAAGAGGATATATTCAGCCGTGCAGACGAGCTTACATCTGTTGGACTTGATGTGCCGCAGATAACAGAAATGCTGAATCTTCTTGCCTCAATGGGTATACACGTTAACACATCGGCATATACCGTTGATGACGCACTTGCGGAAATTTATAAACTACTTTAAGATTGGAATAAGATGAAAAATATATCTCTTGGTCAATATTATCCGGGCAGTTCGGTGATCCACAAAATGGATCCGAGAATGAAGCTTATACTTTCATTTCTTTATATCATAGCTTCATTTATTGCACAGAATATAATAAGCTTTACTCTTCTTCTTTTTTCAGCCGTGCTGCTTATTTTTCTCAGCCGCATACCGTTTTCTTTGATACTCAGATCGATAAAGGCTATTATGTTTATTTTGGCTTTTACCGTGATAATAAATATCTTTTGGACAAGCGGAGAGCGGTTACTTTTTGAATGGGGCATTGTAAAGATCTATGTTGAGGGCATTATGAACGCTTTCTTTATGCTCGTGAGGATATTTGTTCTTATTATCGGAGCAAGCCTTTTTCTCACGTATACAACAACACCGATAGCCCTGACCGACGCTATCGAACAGCTATTTGCTCCGCTGAAAAAAATAAAAATACCTGTTCACGAATTTGCAATGATGATGACCATTGCACTTAGGTTTATCCCCACCTTGATGGATGAAACCGATAAGATAATGTCGGCGCAAAAGGCAAGAGGTGCAGACTTCACCAGCGGGGGTCTTGTTAAAAGAGCTAAGGCACTTGTTCCTATACTGATACCGCTTTTTGTATCGGCATTCAGAAGGGCTGATGAGCTTGCAACGGCAATGGAATGTCGCTGTTATCACGGTGGAGAGGGAAGAACAAGAATGAGTGTTCTCCATTATCGCATGAGCGATTTTGCGGCATTGCTCGTTATGATAACATTTTTCGCAATTCTTATCCTGTTCAATATTCTCGGTATAGGATACACGATGTGATATGAAGATTTTGATAAAGGTTAAATATCTTGGCACGGCATATTCGGGCTATCAGGTTCAAAAAAATATTCCAACTGTTCAGGGGGAGCTGTGCAGTGCCGCTGAAAAGCTTTTTGGCTTTAAATGTGATATAACGGGCTGCAGTCGCACCGATAGCGGAGTGCACGCAAATATGTTTTGCGCAACGATTGCGGCGCAGGGAAAGCAGGGAATAGAAACAACTATCCCAATGGAAAAGCTCCCAAGAGCAATAAACGCCTTTTTGCCTCGTGATATTGCACTTTATGAGGCAGAATGGGTTGATGAGAGCTTTCATGCAAGACACGATGTCAAATATAAAGAATATGTTTATGTGATAAGATGTTCACATGAAAGAGATCCTTTTCTTTGGGACAGATGCTGGCACTATCCAAATAATCTTGTGCCGGGGGCTATTGAAAAAATGAAGAAGGCTGCCGAGTATTTCGTTGGCAAGCATGATTTTTCTTCATATATGGCTCAGGGATCTCCTGTTGAAAGCACGGTTAGAACCATATTTTATACCGATGTTGTAAAAGAAGGCGAAAACATAATTTTCAAGATTGCCGGAGACGGTTTTCTTTATAACATGGTCAGAATAATGACCGGAACACTTGTTTGCGTTGGAAGCGGAAAGCTTTTGCCGGAGGATATACCACTTATAACCGAAGCAAAGGATCGAACAAAGGCAGGCATGACAGCACCGCCGGAGGGGCTTTATCTTAACAAAGTACAATACTGAAAGAGAGGAGGCGCATTATGAAACTCGGAAAAAAAGCTTTTAAAAACGACAATCTGCCGGGGCTTGCCGATGAGCAGGATGAAATAGATTTTTCGGATGAAGAGCTGAGAGATGCCGCCTCACCTGTAAACCTTTATTATGAAAAGGTGTCCATTGTGTACAGCACTGTGAGATATCTTTTGCTTGTTTTTCTGGTGCTGCTTATTGCAGTTGCATCAATCAAAAATTCTGAGAGCATAACATATGATAATCTTATGTTTTTGATGAAGGATCTGGGCAGCGTTGCTGAGTCCTCATCCGGAGGTTTTGCTGATATTTCCTATAATCCCGATCAAGCTATTGCTTTTTCGGGCTTCAGAAAGAATCTTGCACTTGCCGCACCCTCGGGACTTAAAATATATGAGGGCGACGGGGATCTTCTGTTTGAGGGCAGTGATAAATTCAGCACTCCAAGACTGGAGACTTCAGACAGATATCTGCTTCTCTATGATTTTAATTCTTCGGGTTTTGCCCTTTACAACTCCTTTGCAAGGATATATACCGAAAAGCTTGAACATGATATAACGGGAGCTGATATTTCGGACAGCGGAATGTTTGCTTTGGTTTCAAAAACAAAGGAATATAACTCTGCTGTTCTGCTTTATAACAAGAATTGCAGAATGATCAATCGCTATCTTTCTGAGGATAGGGTAGTTGACGTTGCACTTGACAGAGCAGGTGAACGCATTTGTATAATTTCATTTTCAGCCGAAAACGCATCATTTAAAACCAAAGTAATGATAGCAGAACCTGGCGATGATTTTGCCCTCAGCACTCTCGAACTTGGCGATGTTTTTCCACTTGCCTGTGAGTATACCGATGACGGGAATCTTACCGTTCTTTGTGATAAGGCTCTGTATTTTTATGACAGGGAGGGAACTCTTATAGGCAGCTATGAGCTTGAAGGAGAGCCTCAGGCGCTTTATTGCGGCTCTGAGGGAACTGTGATCGCCTTTCCTGAAAATACCGTTTCAGCCGGCAGCTCTGTAAAAGTGCTCAGCGGAAGCGGAGAGCTTGTCTTCAGCGGAAAAACAGAGGGACGGGCTTCTGCTGCTTTATATAAAGAGGGCTATGCTTTTGTTCTTGAAGGAAACCGCCTGATAAGAATAGATACTTCAAACGGAGAAAAAGACTTTGCCGATCTTGAAGGAGGCGGAAAAACGATGATAGTTTATTCTAAAAATGATGTTATGGTCTGCTCAAATTCAAGGGCGGAATATTATGATTTTTCAAAATAAGGAGCAATTATGTTTTTTGTTTTTGATGTTATAGCACTTGCAATTTTTCTCATTACCGTTGTATCCTGCCGTTCGAAAGGGTTTTTAAGATCCTTTCTCGGTATGATGAAGGTGGTCATTTCTATAATAATTGCATATATTTTTATGCCAACTGTGGCATATTTCTTCAGAACGTCCTTTGTTGAAAAGCTGATTTCGGAAAATGTTGCCGACAGGATAAATGCGCTTGCTGTTAAAACAGCCAGCGGCTTTGATCTTCAGAAGCTTTTTGGTGATATGCCCGCAGAATTTGTTGATATTCTCAATAGATACGGTGCAGACACATCCGCTCTTTCCGAGCGGTTTGGAGGTATAAGCGATGCCGCCGAGGCTCAGATAAGCGAGCTTGCCGGCTCAATCTCTTCAACCGTAGTTCACGCAATTTCGGATTTTCTCGGTTTTGTTACGCTTTTTATCGGAAGCATGATAGTGCTGACGATCGTTATCCTAATAGTTGGTCTTATAACAAAGCTTCCTGTTATCTCGTCAATAGATAAGGGACTTGGACTTGTATTTGGAATTATATCAGGTCTTATACTTGTTTGGATATATTGCAATCTCGTATCATTCGGTGTTGAAGCCATCGGCATAGTTAAGCCGGGGGTTCTTGGCGGCGATGTTATCGAAAATACCTATATCATAAGATATATCAGCGAAAATTTCAGATTCGGATTTGCCTCGGTGCAATTCTAAGGGAGGATTTCTAAAAAAATGGTACTGTGTTCAAGATGCCGCAAAAGAGTTGCGGTGATATTTGCAACAACAAATGAAAACGGCGAAAGCAAAAGCCGTGGTTATTGCATAAAATGTGCAAAAGAGATCGGTATGCCGGTTGATAATATGCTTGGTGGAGTTCTTGGCAAATTTGGTCTTGATGCCGAGCAGATGGAAGAAATGGAAGAAAACATGAATCAGATGCTTGAAAGCGGAGATTTTGATGCTTCCGAGATCGACGGTGGGGCACCTGCAATAGATTTTAACAAGCTTATGGGTGGCGGAAATGTTGAAGGCGGTATACCCAAAAAGAAGAAGAATCAAGCAAAGGGTGATAAAAAAAGAAAATATCTCGATACCTATTGCAGAAATCTAACCGAAAAAGCACTGCAGGGCAAGCTGGATAGAATAGTTGGCAGAGAAAGAGAGCTGAAGAGGGTGATTCAGATACTTTGCCGCAGACAGAAGAACAATCCCTGTCTTATTGGTGAGCCCGGTGTTGGTAAAACCGCTATAGCAGAGGCTCTTGCACAGAAAATTGCTGCAAATGATGTTCCATATAAGCTGAAAAATCATCAGGTATATCTGGTTGACCTTACAGCACTTGTGGCAGGCACTCAGTTCAGAGGTCAGTTTGAGCAGAGGATGCAGGGACTTATAAGCGAGGTCAGAGAAGCAGGAAATGTTATTCTTGTAATCGACGAGGTTCATAATATAGTGGGCTCGGGTGATGCCGAGGGAAGTATGAACGCCGCAAATATCCTAAAGCCTGCACTGTCTCGGGGAGAGATACAGGTTATAGGCGCAACAACTCTCCGTGAATACAGAAAATATATTGAAAAGGATTCGGCTCTTGAAAGACGTTTTCAACCCGTTACCGTAAACGAGCCTTCAATTAAAGAAAGCATTGAAATGCTTAGGGGCATCAAGCATTATTATGAAGAATTTCATATGATAAAGGTGCCTGATCACGTGCTTGACAAGGCTGTGCATATGTCTGAGAGATATATAACCGACAGATATCTGCCCGACAAGGCAATAGACCTGCTTGATGAAGCGGCGGCAAATCTTTCTCTTAACACAAGCGAGATAAATGAAAGCTATGAAATAAGAGACAAGCTGCTTTCAATAAAGGATGCAAGAGAAAAATGCGAGGCGGAGAGCACAGAGGATGCTGAGGCTGAGGCTAAAAAATATGAAAAGATAGCAAATTATAAGGCAGAGGAGCTGAGACTTTCGGAGAGACTCAGAGAAATTGAACCTGAATGTGAAAAGGTATCGCTCAGCGTGTCGGATATTGCCGATGTTATCGAGATATGGACAGGTGTGCCTGCAAACAATATTACCGAAAACGAATTTGAAAAGATAGATCGCCTTGAAGAAAGGCTGAAAAAGCGTATAATAGGTCAGGACGAAGCAACAAATGCTGTTGCAAGAGCAATAAAGCGCAACCGTGCGGGAATTTCATATAAGAAAAAACCGGTGTCCTTTATCTTTGCAGGTCCAACAGGGGTTGGAAAAACAGAGCTTGTGAAAACTCTTGCCGCAGACCTTTTTAATTCTCCGGAAACACTTATAAGACTTGATATGTCAGAATTTATGGAGAAACATTCGGTTTCAAGAATAATAGGAGCGCCTCCGGGTTATGTTGGCTATGACGAGGCAGGACAGCTCACAGAGAAGATAAGGCGCAAGCCATATTCGGTCATACTTTTTGATGAGATCGAAAAGGCTCATCCGGATGTTTTGAATATACTGCTTCAGATACTTGATGACGGAAGGATAACGGATGCCCACGGAAAAACTGTGAATTTTGAAAACACTGTTATTGTTATGACAACGAATGCAGGCTCTGACAGGGGAAGCGCATCGGCGGGCTTTTCGCAAAATGCGGAAGAGGCTGCAAAATCAAAAACTGAAAAGGCTCTTGCTTCTTTCCTGCGTCCCGAATTCATTAACAGAGTTGATGAGATAATAACCTTCCGCTCTCTTGACAGAGCAGATTTCTGCCGCATTGCAGAAATAATGATAGATGAGCTTGCCTCGGTTCTGCTTGAAAAGGACATAAAGCTTACCTGCAAAAAAGAAGCACTTGAGCTTATTGCAGAAAGATCCTTCTCTGCAAAATTCGGAGCAAGAAATATGAGAAGATTTATCCAGACAAACATAGAAGATAAGCTTGCCGAGCTTATAATCGCGGATTATAACCGCAGCTTTAGTCAGGCACTTATCGGTGTGCGTGACGGTGAGCTCCATATAGTTTGTATGTAATATAAGGAAGTTTAGATCATGGAAGAGAAATGGTATTCTTTAACAGCTGAAGAATGTGCAAAAAAACTGAATACTGATGTCTCTCTGGGTCTTGACAAAAAAGAGGCTGAGCGCAGGAGAAGGAGAGGCGATGGAGGCTCGGTATATAAGTCGGTTGCCCGTTCTCCTATGTATTATGTGACAAGGATATCTGCCGATATAACGGTGATAATCTTTGTTATAGTTTCGCTTTTATGCGCTTTTTTCTATACGAGGAAGAGCGATATATTATCCATTGTTCTTGCCCTTGTTTCATTTGCTTGTGCAATAATTTCAAGCCTTGTGAGCGGTTCACTTCTTGATGAATGTGCTGAAAAAAGTATTCCCAGAGCAAGAGTTATAAGATCCGGAAAGCTGTGCTTTATTGATGCAAGAAATGTAGTAACCGGAGATATTATTGTAATAAAAAAAGGGGATATCATCCCCTGCGATTGCCGTCTTGTCAGCTCAAACGGTATGCGTGCAGTTGAATTTACCGGTGTGATAGGCGGCAGAGAGAAAAAGGAGCTGAATGAAAAGGATGCTTGCGCCATATATCGCTTTGAAGAAAAACTTGGCATCGCCGCACAGAAGAATATGCTGACGGCGGCCGCCGTTGTTTCATCCGGAAGCGGCAAAGCTATTGCCGTTAAAACCGGCAGAAAGACTTTTATTTCCCAAATGCTGGGAGAGCTCGAAGCAGTCCCCGGGGCAAAGAGGGAGATGAAGTCGATGCACTCGATCTCGGCCCTGTTTTCACGTGTCGGACTTCTTATGCTTATCCTTGCTTTGCCCCTTGCCGTTATAACGATGCTGGTGGGTAAAAATGAGACTAGCATACTTGATGTCCTTATGATAATGCTTTCACTTGCTTTGGTTTGCGGCAGCCAGATCATTTCCGGATTTATGTATAATTTCCTTTCTTGCGCAATGAAAAAGAGCAAGGCTGGGAAAAAGGGAGCCTGTATAAAATATCCCTCTGCAATTCAGGAGCTGAACTATATCGATTCTGTTATGATCATGGGAGATGCTTCGCTTTCTTCTCGTGAAAAAAATGTTGAAAGTATTTTTGCTGCCAATAAATTTTATGATTCTTCGGCATATGAGCGTGATCAGACCTTTAACTGCCTCATTGATCTGGCTTTGCTTGGAACCTTATCACTTGGAAAGAGCAAACACACAGGTGAAAGGCTAACAGAAAAGATCAGATCTGCCAACGCAATAGCTGTTTTTGCCGAGAAGAATGGAATTGATAAAGCAAAGCTTAGTAAAAATTATCAGATAGTTGAGTTTTCATCGGAAGAAAACTCAGGGTTTGATACATCACTCATAAAAAACGGCGAAGAATACAGAGTGATTTGTGTTTCGGATAGGTCAGAACTTCTTGATATATGCAGTCATATCAGAACCCCCGAAGGAGCTCTTCCACTCGATGCGGATAAAAAGGAGGATATCTTAAGGGCTTGTTCACAGCTTAAAAAGAAATCCAAAAGCATAATCCTTGTTGCGTCAAGGATAAGCCCCTGTTCCAGCCTTTCAAGGCTCGGTGCAGTTCAAAATCAGCTTATTTTTGAGGGATATATAGTTTATTCTGCGCCGTATACACAAAACTTGGCTGCCAGTATCTCCGAAATGCAGGAGGCGGATATCAATGTATATTATTTTGCCGAAGAAAAGGCTTCGTCGGTTATAACTGCATTTAATATCGGCGTTGTAAAGGGCAAGCATGAGATAGCCTATGCCTCTGCATTTAAACGTTCGGGAAAGGCTATAACAGACGAGCTTGGCAGATACCGTGCATATCTTGGCTTTTCCTCAAAGGATATCGAAAAGCTTGCAGCCGAGATACGCGGAGAAAACGGCACACTTGCTGTTATCGGCAGTGAAACAGAAAATCTTTCGGTAATGAAGACCGCTAATGTTTCAGCCGCTGTATCGAATGATGATGCAGAGCTTGGCAACTCCGAAATTGCTTTAAAAAATGCAGATATCATTCTTGCGGCACCCGACAGCTTTAATGGTGGATTTGAAGCCTTTGCAAAGGCTGTGTTATGCTCGAAAAATGCTTGCACAGGTATGGGACGATACCTCAGGTATATGGCTTTTTCGCTGGCACTCAAGCTTATGCTCTCGATCGTTCCTCTGCTCTTGGGAAAGTGCATACTTTCAGCTGCTCAGATAATTTTTCTCGGTGTGTTGTTTGATATACCTGCTATGCTGTGTTTTTCTGGTATGTGGCATATCAGGAGTATCGGAGATAAGATCGAGGATATAGAAACCTTACTCAGTCACCCAATAAAATGCCTGGCAAAGCATTTTGTTTCCGGGGCTGCGCTTGCCTCTGTCGTCCTTATGCTTGCGGCGGTCTTTGGTTCTTCAAATATAGCAAGCGGATCTCTGCTTTCGGTTTTTGCCTTTTTAGGAGCGGCGCTTTCTCAGCTTTTTGCAGTGCTGGTCATAGGAAGGTTTTCGGGGGAGGATGATTTTGGCAAAAGGTGGATCGCGATCCAGGCTGTGTCTTTGTTTGCATTTTTGGTCCTTGCTCTTGTTTTCCCTCAGTTTGGTTCACTTATAGACATCGTATATCCCGGCTGGCAGATCTGTGCTGCCGCTCCGCTTGTTTCGGTTATTGGATATGTGATGATTCTTGTAACCGATAGGTACATATAAATTAACACCTTCGTATAATATAATACGGAGGTGTTTTTTATGAAGATATTGGATCTTGAATGTCTTAGCACAAAGGCAGTGATAAACCTTTGCGACGGTAAAAATCTCGGTTATGTCCGTGACATAAGATTTACAAGCGATGAGGGCAAGATCTGTTCGATCGTTGTTCCTAAAGAAAACGGGATTTTTTCATTTGGAAAGGGCGAAAACATAATAATACCCTGGAACAAGATCGAATGTATCGGAGAGGATGCTATTCTTGTTCGCATATCATATGAAGAGTGCTGTGAAAACGATCGCGGAAAAAAACATAAATTTTTTGGTTAAATGTTAAAAATATGTAAATAATGAAAAAGCGTGTTGACATAGTGGTATAATAATGTTAAAATATTACGTATTGTGCCGTAATGCGGTGCAAAATAAAATAATACACACACAGAGAGCTTGACCGCTGTCGGTGCCCACGGGCTTTTGGCGAGGTGCCTCTGTGGTGGAAACAACCGAAGGAGGACATAAAAATGTCTGTAATCTCAATTAAGCAGCTTCTCGAAGCTGGCGTCCATTTCGGACATCACACAAGAAGATGGAACCCTAAAATGGCTGAATACATCTTCACAGAAAGAAACGGTATCTACATCATCGACCTTCAGAAAACTGTTAAGAAGTTTGAAGAGGCTTATATGTTTGTAAGAGATGTTGCTGCTCAGAACGGCACAATTCTCTTTGTAGGTACAAAGAAGCAGGCCGCTGAAGCTATCAAGGAAGAAGCAGTTAGATGCGGTATGTACTATGTAAACGTTCGTTGGCCCGGCGGTATGATGACAAACTTCAAGACAATCAAGAAGTCTATCGCACGTCTCAATAGCCTTGCAAAGATGCAGGAGGACGGTACATTTGATCTTCTCCCCAAGAAGGAAGTTGCAGGAATGCAGAAGGAAATGTTCGATCTTGAAAAGAGCTACGGCGGTATCAAGACAATGGAACAGCTTCCCAGCGCAATTTTCGTAGTTGACCCCAGAAAAGAGAAGAATGCAATTCTTGAAGCTAAGAAGCTCGGTATTCCCGTAATCGCTATTGTTGATACAAACTGCGATCCCGACGATGCTGACTATGTAATTCCCGGTAACGATGACGCTATCCGCGCTATCAAGCTTATCTCTTCTGTACTTGCAGATGCAGTTATCGAAGGCAAGCAGGGCGAAGAAATGGCAGCTGAAGAGGCTGACATTGAGGCTGCTGTAGAAGAAAAGGAAGCAGCAGAGGACGCTGAATAATTAAAGCTCACTGAATTTATATAATTTGGAGGAAATAAAAATGGCACAGATCACAGCAAAAGACGTTGCGGCTCTCCGTGCAAAGACCGGTCTTGGTATGATGGACTGCAAAAAGGCACTTGTTGAGGCTGACGGTGACGTTGAAGCGGCTGTTAAGATCCTTCGTGAGAAGGGCCTTGCAACAGCAGCAAAGAAGGAAAGCAGAATCGCCGCTGAGGGCGTTGTTGATATCATGGTAGAAGGCAAGAATGCCGCTATGATCGAGGTTAATGCAGAGACAGACTTTGTTGCAAAGAATGCAACATTCCAGGAGTTCGTTAAGGGACTTCTCAGAACTCTTCTTGCAAATAAGCCTGCAGATCTTGATGCATTCAGCGCTTGCAAGTTTGACGGCACTGAGACAACAGTTGCTGATGCACTTGTTGAAAAGATCGCAATGATCGGTGAAAAGATCAGCATTCGCCGTTTTGTTCTCGCTGAGGGCAATATGAGCACATATATCCACGGCGCAGGCAACACAGGTGTTATCGTTGTGTTTGATGCAGACGATGCAACTGCTGCAAAGGCAGAATTTACCGAGTGCGCAAAGAACGTTGCTCTTCAGATCGCTGCAGGTAATCCCCCCTCTTATGTTGCAAAGGCTGATGTTCCTCAGAGCGCAATTGACGAGGAAATGGCAATTCAGATCTCTGCTGCAAAGAACGATGAAAAGCTTGCAAATAAGCCCGATGCAGTTCTTGCAAAGATCATCGAAGGCAAGCTTGGCAAGCTCTTCTTTGAGAAAGTTTGTCTGCTTGAGCAGCCCTATGTTAAGGACGACAGCATGAGCGTTGGTAAGTATGTAGCTTCCTGTGCAAAGGCTATGGGCGCAGATATTGCTGTAAAGGCGTTCTTCATCTTCGAAAAGGGCGAAGGTATCGAAAAGAGAGAAGATAACTTTGCAGAAGAAATCGCAAAGCTCACAGGCGCAGCTAACTAATCTGTTTGTAATAGCTTAATTTAAGTCGAATCCCTTGCATCATCAGATGCAAGGGATTTTTGTGTCAAAGTCGGA
>JAZNCT010000048.1:0-21855 GCA_045587665.1 Eubacteriales bacterium | reverse complement strand
GGGCAAGTCCTTCGGGACTTGCCCCTTTTTTCTTTTTTTGATTAAAATTCAACAAAAGTATTGTAAGAATCAAAAAAATGTGATAGAATAATTGAGTATGACATTTTTTAAAAAGGATTATAGATTATGGCTAATAATTTGCAGAATGAGATTAACCGAAGGAGAACCTTTGCTATCATCTCACACCCCGACGCAGGTAAAACAACTCTAACCGAAAAATTTCTTCTCTATGGCGGTGCTATACAAACTGCCGGCTCTGTTAAGGGCAAGGCTTCAGATCGCCACGCTGTTTCAGACTGGATGGATATGGAAAAGCAGAGAGGTATTTCGATAACCTCCTCGGTTATGCAGTTTGAATATGACGGATATTGCATAAACATTCTTGACACTCCCGGTCACCAGGATTTCTCTGAGGACACATATAGAACTCTTATGGCAGCCGACAGTGCAGTTATGGTAATAGATGCGGCAAAGGGTATCGAGCCGCAGACACGCAAGCTTTTTAAGGTCTGTGCGATGAGGGATATACCCATATTCACCTTTATAAACAAGCTTGACCACGAGGCAAGAGATCCCTTTGACCTTATCGACGAGCTGGAAAAGGAATTTGGTATAGGCACATATCCTATGAACTGGCCCATTGGATGCGGCGTGAATTTCAAGGGAGTTTATGACAGAGAAAAGAGAGCGATCCTCTCTTATGCCGATAAGCATAAGGGCAGAGAACGCCTTGGTGCAATCGAATGTGAGATCACCGATACAGAAAAATTGGATTCTCTGATAGGCTCATACGAAAGAGAGGAGCTGGTTGAGCAGATAGAACTGCTTGACGGTGCTTGCTTTGATTTTGACCTTGAAAAGGTGCGTCACGGCAAGCTCAGCCCTGTGTTTTTCGGTTCTGCCCTCAATAACTTTGGTATCGAAACATTTCTTGAACATTTTCTTAGAATGACAACGGCACCTTTGCCGAGAAAGACAGAAGAAAATATAGTCCTTGATCCGGCAAAAGACGGTTTTTCTGCCTTTGTGTTTAAGATCCAGGCAAATATGAACAAGGCACACAGAGACAGAATTGCATTTATGCGCATCTGCTCCGGAAGATTTGAGCGCGGAATGGAATATTTCCACGTTCAGGCCGGTAAAGAGATCAAGCTCTCCCAGCCTCAGCAGATGATGGCTCAGGAGAGAGCTATAATTGAAGAAGCATACGCCGGCGACATAATAGGAGTTTTTGACCCGGGAATATTTGCAATAGGCGATACTGTTTGCGAAAAGGGAATGAAAATAAAATTTGAAGGAATCCCAACCTTTGCGCCCGAAAGATTTGCCCTTGTGGAGCAGCTTGACAGTATGAAGCGCAAGCAGTTTGCAAAAGGTATGACTCAGATAGCCCAGGAGGGTGCTATCCAGATGTTCTTTATGCCCGAGGCAGGCCTTGAAAGAGTTATTGTGGGTGTTGTTGGTGAGCTGCAGTTTGAGGTGCTCGAGGCAAGAATGGAGAGCGAATACGGAGTTAAGTTTGTACGCCGTCCTCTTGCTTGGCAGTATATAAGGCGCATAGCCAACGATGTTGACCCTAAAACTCTGGATATCTATGAAACAGAATGGGTTCAGGATGTGAGGGGACAGAACTTTTTGCTCTTTAAGAGCGAGTGGTTTATCACCCGTACTCTTGAGCATAATGAAGGCAAGCTTGAGCTTGTTGAATTTGGAAAATAAAAAGAAACGACAGTCTTTTTGTTGAATAACAAAAGTCCACTGCACTTATCACCACGAACGATCGGTTCCGGGCGATGAGCACAGTGGGCTTTTTTACTGTTTTTCAAAGTTTGCTTGCGGGCGTTTCGTGTTTAATCGAAAAATCTGCCTATTCCCTCAAAAATTTCAAGTATCTTGAATCTTATTTTATATTTACCGCCGCTTTTTTCAGGATCACTTTCTGTAATTATCCGATATTGTTCTGGCGTCAGACCTGCAGCGATAAAAGCATTTTCAAGCTGCGAATTATCATTGTTTTGCTGATTTGAGCTTGCCGCTCCAAGGCATATGGGTGGGAACAAAACACACCACCAATTTTTCCCCTCTGCCGCTCCTATCATTATCTTAAGGGACACATATTTCCCCCCCGGAAAGGCGGCGTTTTCATATTGCCTTGTTGGATAATATTCTTCACCAAGGGTCACTTTCGCTATTTTATCCGAACCGTTTTGTTTGAGAGCTTCGTTTGCCGTTTGCTCATATAGCGAAAGATTTTCGCTTATTATTTCTATTGCTTCTTCTCTTGTTTCGCAATCGGATAAAAGCGAATTTGTCAGCTCTATTATGTCGTCTCTCACAAGCAGCTTGGTTTTTTGATCCTCTTCGCTATCCGAATTTGCCAGCACGTGCAGTCGCACAACGCTGTCGTATATTTCATTTTCACCGTGAATTGGTAATAAACCCAGAATAAGGGTAAGAGAAACCGATATCAGAAGAACCAAAAAAGCTTTTCTTTCCATAAAGTCACATCCTTTTCTTTTCTATATTGTAATTTTTCACCGCAAAAATGTTTTTTATTCGATTTGGAATTTTTATTTGTTTGACTTTTTTTGCGCTGTGCTGTATAATAATACTGTAATCATTTTGCATTGTGCATCATAAAAATAATGTTGAAGGAAAGAGGAAAGGAGCATAGAGATGAAATATATTTGCAAAATATTTTTGCTCGTTTGTTTGCTGATAATGCTATCCTCTTTTGCGTCCTGCTCGGAAGTGGAGAAGCTTAGCGATGCCGGGAGACTTCCTTCACTGCTTGCTATGGAGAAAGCCTCTGACGCTACTGTGGGAATTATAAATCCTTATGCGGAGGTCAGAGGAGTTTGGATAGCAACGGTAGGAAATCTGAACTTTCCTTCAAAAAAGGGACTTTCGGAGAAAGCACTTGCTTTGGAACTTGACGCAATAGTTGAAAAATGCGGCGAGCTTGGGCTGAACGCTATATTCTTTCAGGTAAGACCGGCGGCAGATGCCCTTTATAGCTCAGATCTTTTCCCAGCATCCGAATATGTTTCGGGAAAACAGGGGGTTATGCCCGAGGAAGATTTTGACTGCCTTCGGTATTTGACCGACATAGCACACAAGGCGGGCATCAGCGTTCACGCATGGGTCAATCCTCTAAGGGTTACATACGGCAGTGCAAAATATCCCAAAACCGATATTTCTGTCCTTTCGGAAGACCATATTGCGAGAAAGAACACCGACTGGGTGATACCCTATGCCGACGGAAAGCTTTATTTTGACGCAGGCAATCCTTGGGTTCGAGATTATGTAGCCATGGGTGTGAGGGAGATCGCAGAAAACTATGATGTTGACGGTATAGTATTTGACGATTATTTTTATCCCTATCCTGTCAGCGGAGCCGAATTTGATGATTCCTTGTCTTTTTCGCTATATGGAGGTGGCGATGTTGACACATGGCGCAGAGGAAATATAGATCAGCTTGTAAAGCTGTGCCATGATACAATAAAAGAAGTGCGCAGCAACTGCCTTTTCGGCATTTCTCCTTTTGGCATATGGAAAAATGATGACGGCGTAAACGGCGGAAGCAAAACGGCAGGGCTTGAAGCATACTATGCGCTTTACTGCGATGCTTTGGGCTTTGCAAAAAAGGGATATGTTGATTATCTTGCTCCCCAGCTTTATTGGAGTTTTGAAACAGAGAGTGCGCCCTATGGTGAGCTTTGCGATTGGTGGGCATCTGCTCTTTCGGGAAGCGGCACCAAACTTTATATCAGTCATGCTGCATATAAATATGAAGAATGGGATGACCCTGACGGAGAGCTGACAGCTCAGATAGAGTACGCAAGAAAAAAAGATATTTACAGAGGCAGCTTGCTTTACGGCTTTTCTTCGATAATCGGTAATGCCTCGGGTATCTGCGATGAGATATCTTCGCTTTTTGAAAAGGAAATAATATATTGGTAAAAATATAACGCAGAGTTATCTCCTGCGTTATATTTTTTTGTCGGTTGGCATAAAATAATATATAGTGGATGAATGGAGGCAGGGGTATGGACAAGGAGTATAGATCGGTAAAAAAGAATGGAGTGGAAATATTGCGCATCTGCGTTTCTTTGCCGGAGCTTTCCGATGTAGGCGGGGAGATAGCTGATTTCTACCGTTTTCTTGCCGAGAGGGTGAAAAACGGGGCGGAAAAAGCTTTGGCGGATATAGCGGAGAGGGATTTTGATGATATGACGACAAAAAGAAGCTTTTTTAAAAGATATAATTATTTTTTTGAATGTGAACGTGAGGATAAAAAAGGAGGAGCTTTTATGAAGCTGAACATCAGATTGACAAAGGGGAGAGAAGAGATATTTTCAAGACAGATGACTCATTTTTTAAAGATCGACGAAGGGATAATAATAAAAAGCAAGCCGAGGAAAAACAGTGTATCGGAGAACACCGCAAAGCCTTGATTTATGTTGAGTTTTAAAGGGTAATTTGTTAAAAAATAAACACTGGTAATAATACACAAATATTGGAAAATCCCCTTGAAAATAGGGGTAAAATATGGTATCCTATATTTGAATATTGCATTGTGCTGTCACTGCGAAAGAAAGGAGCTTTAGATATGTCAAAAGAAGCAATAGCGGCTATACGAGAGGCAGAAGCAAAAGCGCAGAAAATTATTTTCAAAGCTGAAGAAAATGCCAAGGCGATGATCCGTGATGCTGAAAAAAAGGCCGCGCAGCTGAAAAATCAAACAGAGATGTCCAACGCTATAGAGCTTGATAAGAAACTTGAAGCGATGAGCATTAAAGCTGCGGCTCTCATTGAAAAAAGCGTTGCCGAGGCAGGCGCAGAGGCTGAGGAGCTCATGTCAAAGGCTGATATGAAGACACTTTCGGCAGTTAAAAAGATAGTTTGGGAGATAATAGAAGCCTAAAACAGAAAGGTATCGCAAATATATGGCTATATTGAAAATGAAAAAGCTGACCGTTTATGCACATAAACGGGATGCGGATGCTCTTATGCGAAGGCTTATGCGGCTCAGGTGTGTTGAGCTGAAAAGGTCTGAGCAGATCTTGGACGAGCCCGGAGAAAGCTTTGTGGATGAAGAAAAATGCGGTAGCATAGAAAGAAGGATATCCGAAGCTGCCTATGCCATAGATCTCCTTGCAAAATACAGCAAGCGTAAAAAAGGTCTTACATCGGGCAGAGCTTCTGTTCGCCTTGACAAATTCTATTCGGACGGAAGCTATAAAACTGCTTGCTCTATAGTTTCTGAGGCGGGCAGGATAGCAAAGCGTCTGGTAGAGCTTAAAACCGAAGAAAACAGCCGAAGGACAGAGCTTTCAGCCCTTGATATCTGGACAGGATATCAGCTGCCGCTTGATTTTGCCGGCACTGAAAGCTGCTCTGTTACAACGGTTACTTTTCCTGCCGGAATTTCCGAGAAAAAGCTTGAAGATGCCCTTTGCGGCGTTGCAGCGGAGCTTATTCCTGTGAAAAAAGAAAAAACTCTTTCTTCATATTCACTTATCTGTCATCGCAGTGATGAAGCAGAGGCGGTGAGGCAGCTGAGCGCATTTGGTATGTTGAAAACACCTTTTGAGAAAAACGGTGAAACCGCATCCAAGGCAGTGGAGAGAAACAAAGGAGCTCTTGCGGCAATAGCAAAGGAGACCGAGGCTGCCACTGCACGTCTCAGAGAGCTTGCCGAGAGCATAGAACTTGTTGAAACCTTGTATGATTTTGAAGTGACGGCGCTGAGATCTGAGCGGTCGAAAGAAAATTTTGATCAGACTGAGCTTTGCGTTGTGCTTGAAGGCTGGGTACCCGAAGGTGAGCTTCAGCGGGTCAGAGGGGCGCTTGAAAAATTCGGATGTGCATTTGAATTTGCAGACCCTGAAGAAGGAGAGGATGCGCCGGTACTTCTCAAAAACAACTTTTTTGCTTCCACCTTTGAGTGGGTGCTGGGTATGTATTCATATCCGAAATACGGCAGATATGACCCCACCTTTATAATGAGTATTTTCTATTTCATTATCTTTGGTCTTATGTTTGCCGATGTGGGGTATGGATTTATTCTGACGGTTGCCTGCTTTGGAGCACTGAAGCTCTTGAATTTCAAACAGGGAATGAGAAACTTTCTTGCAATGTTTGGCTATTGCGGAATTTCATCAATGGCAATGGGCGTTCTTTTTGGAGCATACTTTGGAAATATGCCTCAGGCGTTTGCCGAAAATATGCTTGGTGTAGAAGGCGCAAGCTCAAATATGCAAACAGCGGTGCTTTTTGACCCCTTGCAGGATCCTATGAGTTTTTTGCTGATAGCTCTTGCTATAGGAGCAGTCCACCTTATCGCAGGAATGGCAGTTAAATTCTATATTCTTATAAAGGACGGCCGGTGGGTCGATGCGATTTGCGATATACTCACCTGGTGGCTTACATTCCTTGGTCTTGGACTTATGTTCATATTCCCGTGGGGAAAATATATTGCCCTTGCAGGAGTTGCATCTATAGTGCTCACAGGGGGAAGACAGGAAAAGAATATAATAATGAAGCTTGCAAAGGGCTTGCTTGCTCTTTATGGGGCGGTGAATTTTGCCGCAGATCTGCTTTCATATTCCCGAATACTTGCTCTTGGACTTGCGGCAAGCGTTATTGCCCAGGTTGTGAACACTATGGGAACTATGGGAGGTCCAAGTGTTGTGGGCTTTATCATAATGGTCATCGTTTTTGTGATAGGACACATTCTCAATCTTGCCATTAACGTGCTGGGAACCTTTGTGCACACCAGCAGACTTCAGTATATCGAATTTTTCGGAAAATTCTATGAGGACGGAGGCAAGCCTTTTACACCCATAGTACCTTCCGATAAATATACAACAGAATAATAAAAAGGAGTTTTAAATTATGACTTTCATGCAGTTTATCGAAATGATCTTTACAGGCAATAATCTTGCGCTTGCGGGTGCGGCAGTAGCGGCCGTCGTTGCAGGCATGGGCAGTGCAAAGGGCGTTGGTATGGTTGGTGAAGCAAGTGCGGGCCTTCTTTGCGAGGATCCTTCTCTTTTTGGTAAAGCACTTATTCTTCAGGCTCTTCCCGGAACACAGGGTATCTACGGTCTTATCACAGCGTTTGTAATAATTCTCAAGCTTGGCCTTCTCGGTTCTGCACCTGTAGAGCTTACCGTTGGTCAGGGAGCGTTCCTTTTGGTTGCGGCTCTCCCCATCGCTATAGTAGGTTATTTTTCAGCTATCAAGCAGGCAAGAGTTGCTGCTGCAGGCATCAATCTTATTGCAAAGCGTCCCGATGAAGTGGGTAAAGCTATCACAGCATCTGCGCTTGTTGAAACATACGCTATCTTTGCGCTTCTCGTATCCCTTCTTCCCGTTCTCTTCTTCCAAGTATAAGGTGACTTATGACCGGACTTGATAAGATTACCGGAAAGATAATTTCCGAGGCTGAAAAGGATGCTTCGGCGATGCTTGAGAGAGCGAGAGAACGCTGTGCCGAGATAATGTTCGAGGCTCAAAGAGAGGCCGAGAGCATAAAGGCGGCGCTTGAAGAAGAAGCGCAGAGAGAGGCCGAAAGCATCATTGCAAAGGCGAAAAGCGAAGCGGCAATGCAAAAGAGAAATCTGCTGCTCAGTGCGAGAAGCGAGGCTGTTGAACGTGTTTTCGCACAGGCTTATAAGGAGATTCTGAATCTTCCGGAGGAGAAATACTGTGAGCTTGTTTCAAGGCTGATAGCAGACGCTATGATAGAAGAGCTTGAAAATGAGAAGGACAACATTTCTCTTTACGGTGAAGAAAATATAGATCTGCCGGAAAAATATGAGCTGATATTCAATAAAAATGATAAAGAAAAGCTTGGCACAGCTATTCTTTCGGGTGTTGAGAGAGTAATCATCGGCAAACTGAACAGAGAAGAGCTTGAAAAGCTGGTTATATCCGATGAATGTGCGGATATTGACGGCGGTGTTATAGTCCGCTTTGGCAGTATAGAGTATAATTGCTCTGTAAGCTCTGTATTCTCTGCCATCCGTGCCAGAATGGAGAGCGAGATAAGTACACATATTTTTTCTTCTCAGGAAAACAAATAAGCTGAAAGGAGACGGGAAATGGAAATAAAAAAGAATAAGGATGCCGAATATCTCTATGCCTCGGCAAGAGTTCGTGCGGCAGAAAACCGTCTCATAGGTTCGGACAAGCTGGAGGTGGCACTTGCCGCAAAAGACAGCACCGAGGTCATGGCCCTTATTAACTCGCTTGAAGCGGGAACAGAAGGTGAAAACAGGCTTGGTGAAGCTCTTGGCGCGGCATATTCATTTATTGAGGATGTTTCCCCGGATAAAAACATTGCTTTCTTTCTCAGATATGTTTATGATTGCAATAATATAAAATCTGCAATCAAATGCTTTATAAGGGGAATAGAATGTGACGAGATGCTGTTTTCTTTTGGCACAGTTCCTTTGGAAACCATAAAGGAAATGCCGCAAACGCAGGATTATTCGGCTTTGCCTTGTCACATGAGAGAGGCGGCTCAAAAGGCTTATGAAGCATATGCTAAATCTAAGAACCCTCAGCTTATTGATATGATGCTTGATAGGGCCTGCTTTTGTGATATGCTTGAGGCGGCTAAGGATAGCGGAGATGATTTTGCAATTCGCCTTGTGCGTGAAAAGATAGATCTTGTTAATATTCTTATGTGCACAAGAGTTTTGCGTATGGGTGGAGGAGAGTTGGAGAGGGAAATGCTTTCTTCCTCTCTTATAGATGGCGGCGAGCTTAGCCCCACGGTGCTTTTTGAGGCATCAAGCAAGGGCGAAGAGGGGATTGCTATAGTTCTGAAGTCTACCGGATATGCTCCCCTTGCCCGTTGGTTTTCGGAAAACGATAGAGCTTCGCTTTCTGCAATAGAATGTGCCCTTGATAATTTTTATATGAAAACTGTTCAGGGAGCAAAGTATATTCCGTTTGGAGCGGCAATTCTTTGCGCTTATCCCATTGCGGTGGAATATCTCGTAAAGAATCTTCGCATTATTCTTGCAGGAAAAGAGGCGGGTTTATCCGCCGAAAAACTTCGCGAGAGAGTGAGGATGGGCTATGTATAAGATAGGAATAATCGGAGATCGTGACAGCGTTCTCGGCTTTATGGCTCTCGGATTTGCGGTGAATGATGTTTCTGATGCCGAAGAAGCAAAGATGAGACTCAGAGAAGCTGTCAGGAGCGGCGAATTTGCGGTGATATTTATAACCGAAAGAATTGCCGCCGTTATCGAGGATGAGATAGAAAGATATAAAGATCTGCCCCTGCCGGCAATCGTTTCTCTGCCGGGCAGAGAGGGCAGTACCGGATACGGTATGGAAAATATAAAGCAGGCGGCAATAAGAGCCGTTGGCGCAGATATCCTGTTTGGCGGACAGGATAAATAAAAACATAGAAAGGTAAAGACCGCTATGGAACAGGTTGTTGGAAAAATACTGAAGGTCTCCGGTCCCCTTGTTGTTGCAGAGGGCATGAGAAATGCCAATATGTTTGACGTGGTAAGGGTTGGCGAAAAGAGGCTTATCGGTGAGATTATAGAGATGCACGGTGACAGGGCGTCAATACAGGTCTATGAGGAGACTGCCGGAGTTGGCCGCGGAGACACCGTTGTTTCAACCGGAGAGCCTCTTTCTGTAGAGCTTGGCCCCGGACTTATTAAAAATATATATGACGGTATTCAAAGACCTCTTGAAACTATTCGTGAAAGAGTAGGCGCAAATCTGACAAGAGGCATCGACGAGCCTGCTCTTGACAGAGCAAGAACTTGGCATTTTGTAGCCGAGAAAAAGATAGGTGATACCGTTGTTCCGGGAGATGTTCTGGGCTTTGTGGACGAGACAGAGGTCATAAAGCATAAGGTTATGGTTCCCCCAAAAAAAGGAGGCACCCTTGTTCAGATAAATTCGGGTGATTTTAAGGTTACAGATATAGTTGCAAAGATCAAGCTTGAAAACGGCAAGACTGAGAATGTTACGCTTATCCAGAAATGGCCGGTGCGTGTGGCACGTCCGTATAGAGAGAAGCTGCCTCCGGTGGAGCCTATGATAACGGGTCAGCGTTCTATAGACGCTCTTTTCCCAATTGCAAAGGGGGGCACGGCCTGTGTTCCCGGCCCTTTCGGAAGCGGAAAGACAGTGGTTCAGCATCAGCTGGCAAAATGGAGCGATGTTGATCTTGTTGTTTATATCGGTTGTGGAGAGCGCGGAAATGAGATGACGGACGTTCTTCGAGAATTCCCGGAGCTTACCGACCCCCGAACAGGCAAATCTCTTATGGAGAGAACCGTTCTTATAGCAAACACCTCGGATATGCCTGTTGCGGCAAGAGAAGCTTCGATCTATACAGGCATTACCATTGCCGAATATTATCGTGATATGGGCTATGCTGTTGCTGTTATTGCCGATTCTACCTCTCGCTGGGCAGAGGCTCTTCGCGAGATGTCGGGAAGACTTGAAGAGATGCCGGGTGAGGAGGGTTATCCTGCATATCTTACCTCCCGTCTTGCAGGCTTCTATGAGAGAGCGGGCAAGGTGGTGTGCCTGGGAAGTGACGGCAGAGAGGGCGCACTCAGTGCTATCGGTGCAGTATCTCCTCAGGGCGGAGATATTTCAGAGCCGGTAACTCAGGCAACACTTCGTATAGTTAAGGTTTTCTGGGGACTTGATGCGTCGCTTGCGTACAAGAGACACTTCCCTGCAATAAACTGGCTCAATTCCTATTCACTTTACCGTGACCGTCTTTCGGATTGGTGCTCTGATAATATTGCGAAGGATTGGATGACTCTTACGGGTCGTTGCCTCAAGATCCTTCAGGAGGAGAGCAGTCTTGATGAGATAGTTAAGCTTGTCGGTATCGACGCACTTTCATCCGAAGACCGAATGACGCTTGAAGTGGCACGATCTATAAGAGAGGACTTCCTGCAGCAGTATGCTTTTGACGATATTGACGGATATACTCCTCTTGATAAGCAGTATGCACTTCTCAGGCTCATATTCTCATATGAGGACAGAGCAAGGAGAGCTCTGAGTCTTGGTGCAGATGCGCAGACGCTTGCAGATCTGCCTGCAAGAGAGCTTATAGGAAGAGCCAAGAACGTTCCCTATGAAAGCTATAAAGCAGAATTTGAAAAGATAGAAGCAGAGCTTGCATCTGAAATTGACAGAGCAGTCAGCGATGCTAAAAATGATAACTAAGGAGGACTGCATATGATTCGGGAATACAGAACAATAGAAGAAGTGGCAGGCCCTCTGATGCTTGTTAAGCAGGTTGACGGTGTTAAATATGATGAGCTTGGCGAGATAGAGCTTCCTAGCGGCGAGGTGAGAAGATGCCGAGTTCTTGAGGTAAACGGCAGAGATGTTCTCGTTCAGCTTTTTGAAAGCTCTGCAGGTCTGAATCTTGCAGAGAGCAAGGTTCGTTTCACAGGACACGGCGTTGAACTGCCTGTTTCAAAGAATATGCTGGGCAGAGTGTTTAACGGAATGGGCGAGCCAATCGACGGGGGAGCAAAGCTTATTGCCGAAAAATCTCTTGATATAAACGGCACACCCATAAACCCTGCGGCGCGCTACTATCCTTCTGAATTTATTCAGACCGGCGTTTCAACTATCGACGGTCTTAACACCCTTGTAAGAGGTCAGAAGCTGCCCATATTCTCGGGTTCGGGTCTGCCTCATGCAAATCTTGCGGCTCAGATCGCAAGACAGGCAAAGGTTAGAGGTGGCGATTCTAAATTTGCAGTTGTTTTTGCCGCTGTGGGCATCACATTTGAAGAAGCTGACTTCTTTATATCGGATTTTAAGAAGACCGGTGCTATCGACAGAACAGTTCTCTTTATAAACCTTGCTTCGGATGCGGCTATCGAGCGCATTTCAACGCCTCGTATGGCACTGACTGCGGCAGAGTACCTTGCTTTTGAATGTGGTATGCACGTTCTTGTTATACTGACCGATATCACGAACTATGCAGAGGCTCTTCGTGAAGTGTCAGCGGCAAGAAAAGAGGTCCCCGGCAGACGAGGCTACCCCGGATATCTTTATACAGACCTTGCAACTATGTATGAAAGAGCCGGAAGAAAAATGGGCAGTGAGGGCTCTATCACAATGATACCGATCCTTACTATGCCTAAGGATGATAAGACACATCCTATCCCCGACCTTACGGGATATATTACCGAAGGACAGATAATTCTTTCGAGAGAAATGTACAGAAAGGGCTATATGCCCCCTGTTGATGTTCTTCCTTCGCTTTCGCGTCTTAAAGACAAGGGTATAGGCGAGGGCAAAACGAGAGAGGACCATTCGGGAACTATGAACCAGCTCTTCTCCAGCTACGCAAGGGGAAGAGAAGCGAAGGAGCTTATGGTGGTTCTTGGCGAGGCGGCACTGACGCCTGTTGACAGACTTTATGCAAAATTTGCCGATGCCTTTGAGGCAGAGTATATAAATCAGGGATTTTATGAAAACAGGTCTATAGAGGAGACTCTTGATCTTGGCTGGAAGCTGCTTTCCATTCTTCCAAAGAGTGAAATGAAGCGAATAAGGCCCGAGCTTATTGAAAAATACTGGGTGGGCGAGAAATAATTGCTTATCTGTTTGATTGAAAGGAGTGAGCTTCAGAGTGGCTGAGATCAATGTTAATCCAACAAGAATGGAGATGAAAAAGCTCCAGACAAGATATACAACGGCAAGACGAGGCCACAAGCTGCTAAAGGATAAGCGAGATGAGCTTATGCGGCAGTTTCTTGAAGTTGTCAGAGAGGATAAGGAGCTGAGAGAGCGTGTGGAAGAGAGACTTGCCTCGGCATATTCATCCTTTTCTGTGGCGGCGGCTGTCAGCAGTCCCCGGATGCTGAGAGAAGCTCTTATTATGCCAAAAAAAGAAGGAAGCCTCAGCGTTTCATATAAAAATATGATGAGCGTTACCGTTCCGGAGTTTGATTATAAGACCTCAGAGGAAAAGGGAAGCATGAATTACGGTATGGCGTTCACCTCGGGAGAGCTTGATCTTTCGGTGAGTGAGCTTGGCGAAATAATGCAGGATCTTGTGCGTATGGCGTCGCTTGAAAAAACGGCACAGCTGCTTGCACAGGAAATAGAAAAAACACGCCGCCGTGTTAACGCACTTGAATATATAATGATGCCGAGTTATCTTGAAGGAATCAAGCGCATCAAAATGAAGCTTGAGGAAAACGAACGAGGCAATCTTACCAGACTTATGAAGGTCAAGGATATGATGGTGAAAAAGACGCTTGACGCAAAGCAGAGCTTTTTTGCCGACGAAGAGGCTGAATAAAATCACCCGCCGACAACAAATGTCGGCGGATGATTTTTTGTTTGCACGGAAATAAACAATAATTTTGCTTTCGAGCATCACGCACCGCTAAATTACTGTTTGTCAACCATTTTCAGCAGGACGCACTTTGCTTCTGCGTTTTAATATTGCTCTCATTTCATTGAAATATTGGGATCTAACAGCGAAAAAACTGTAGTAAAATACCACCAAAACTCGTTATATATGTAAAAGGCAGATTGACAAAATATTCCTGCTCTGATATAATGAAAAAGGGGTGAGTCCTATGAATAATAACTGAATATCATATTATTGAAGCATTTTTAAACAATGAGATAAAAAGAAATGACTAATTATGAAAAATTTAAAAATAAGAAAGCTCATGGCTCTCATCCTCTGCACCGCAATGCTTCTCAGCTTTACAATGCCTTTATCCGCTGCGGGAACAATGCAAACCTTTACGGGAACTATAATATCCGAATCGGAAGTTGATCTTTCGGGAATCGGTGTTAAGATATATTCCGCCGAGCCCGTATATGACGAAGCCGGCGAGCTTCGATACTATGCGGAAACCTATGACAGAACGATATATACAAACTCTATTGGCGTATTCAGCTTCACGAAGCCCACGACATATTGCTCATACACAATCGATGTGGAAAACCTGCCTGCAGGCTACGGTATTTCGAAGCATACGCAATTTATCGTTCCCACCAGACTTAATGACACAGTCACAGCCGCACCGATCGCCACTGCCGAAACGAGTCTTGACGGCGATAACATAATGGTTACCTTTGCAGATGCAAGCGGAAATGTGCTTTATACCGATTATGAGGTCGTTCCCGATAACGGTACGGCTGCAAGTACGTCAAACATGCAAAATATAACCGCAACCGAGGCGGTAATGACTTATTCTGCACTGAAAACACTCGGTTCCTATACATATAGCGGAACGATAGTAACAAACGGCAAAAACTTCAGATACAGCGAGGAATACGATCTTTCCGATTACTCCGAGATAGGAAAAGCTAATCTTCTTTTCTCCAAAGGAGTAATATCAGAAGAGGAAAAGTATAGCTTTTACGCCGATTATCTTGAAGATGATTCTGTGGAAACGATCGAATGTGGTACTTGTTTGGTTTCTCAGGGGCTTGAATCGGATGCACAGATCATGAGTACTATAACATATGAGCAACCTGCCTACGATGATTATGAGATTTTAACGATCGGCAGTTATAGCATTGAAGTGAGATTTTTAACCTCTTCTTTTGGGGAAAATAATACGAATCTTGCAGCTTTTTACAATACTGTAAAAGACGTATGTAATTATTATTGTGTTACTAATGGATTTCTAATGCCTACCGCTTTGGGCAATTCCAGATTAAAGATATATATCACAAGTGACTGCACCGAGGGCGGAAGAACTTGGCCGTCAACTTCGGGCGGAGCTGAAATATGGATAAAGGAAAGTTACGTTCAGAACGGTACTGCAACTCGCACGATCGCCCATGAATTTATGCACGCGATAATGTTTAAATATGGAATTTTAGATGCTCCATTATGGTTCGATGAAGCTTTTGCTTCAATGTCATCATTGATTTACTTGGCGCATAATAACCCTTCAAGTTTAACCAGCGGAAGTAATTACTCATGGTTCCGTGAAGCTCTTGAAGATTACGTATTTTTCTCATATTGTATCTTACATGTAATGGATGATAATAAGTTTG
Source organism: Eubacteriales bacterium (assembly GCA_045587665.1). Taxonomy (GTDB): domain Bacteria; phylum Bacillota; class Clostridia; order Oscillospirales; family CAG-272; genus SIG710. The sequence continues at coordinate 6,798 of JAZNCT010000048.1, read as the reverse complement.
AATATGGGGCTTTGGTATATCCTCTTAATATTTATGGAAATCATGGTGGCTGGGCTACGATAAAAGATATTTTTGAAAATTACGGCAGTGCTTCATCATGTTATGATGCGCTTCAAGGAACCTACAGGGGAAATGATTTTGATTATGCTTCAATATTTATTGAGATGGCTATCAATAATCTTATTCCTTTTCAGGGATATTCAGAGATAGCGGGATTGTTTTATGGTATGAATTTTTGGCCGCTTCCTGATGTTTATGAACAAGGTATCCCTTCAACATATACAAATCAAATTGCCCCAATGGGAAATAGATATTATAAATATTGTTCAACTTCAAATATCGGAACTTTATATGTAACTGCTGATTCTAGTACGGATGTTACATTTAGCTTGGGATTAGGGGATAATTTTTCCACTCCTGATAGTGGCGTTTCTCGCGTTACATTTTCGGTGAGCAATTTTGGAAGTTATTCCAAACAGCGTGCAACGATTATCGTGACAAATACCAATACCGGAAATAGAGCTACCGCTTTCACCATAACATCACGTGTTGAATGATAAAAGGTTTTAATATTTTTCAAACTTTTTGCATAGCACAGACTTTTCATTTGCCATAAAGAAAAAGGAGATATATATGCATAAAGACAAAAATGCCAATATAATGTTTGTTCTGTTCTTGATGGTTATATTATTGATTTCCTGTGGTGATAACAAAGAACCCAACAGTAATACAAGTGAAACAACCGAGTTGTTTTTGAACCCGACTCAGGGAGAACCGGATATTTCTCCTTTTGCTTCGATCGATTTTCCATACTCCGGAGGAGTGATAGTGGAGTGGGGCGAGCAGGTAACTTTTGAAGGCGGAGAAACTCTTGAAGGGGATAATGCAAAGTGGCCGATACCGGAAGGAAAATACGTTGGCTTTGCTGTGAAATATATTCACTATTTTGCCGGTACTGCAAAATCCAGATATAATTATGATAATAATAAGTCCGACTCTGATTTCTTTCAGTTTGAAAATCAATTGATAGGTTTGCTTGATCCGGAAACACGGGAATATGTTTTGCAGAATTATGATGATGTGGTGGTTATAAAAGCTGAATATGCCGATATGATTGAAACCGGAAGAACCGATTTTACATTCATGTATGCTGTTAAAGTGTTTCCAAGTTCGGATATAGAAGGCAAGGAGTACTCGACTATTGTTCGTTCCACTCAGTTCTGTAAAGGTGACCGATTTGGAGAACCTATCCTATTTCCGCTGGTTGACGGAAAGTTAGTGATGGATGAAAGAATGTATGATACCTATGAGGATGAATTTGGTGCGGTCAGATATTTTAATAATATAGTTTACTGGGCAGAGAAAATTAACGAATATCTGATAGCACTTGATAAGGATGAAATACTTTTTGGGGACGGCATTACAATAGAGGAAATGGACGCTTATTTTGATCTTGTATGCAAAACCAGCACATTCAGACCACTTGAAACGGCTTATGACGTTGGAATAACCGATATAACTCCCCCATAACATTTAACCCGGTCGGCGCGGTGCGCCGCGCCGACTGAGTTCCTCATTTCATTCTGCAAGCAGGAGGTCTGATAATGAAAAATGTGATAATTTCTGTTGCTTGTATTCTGTTAGCCGTTTTTCTGCTGTTTTCATGCGAAACAACAACGGCAAATGAAGAAACGAATTCTGATACTGTCTCTTCGAACAGTTCGAATGATTCGGATTCAATTTGCACGGAAAATAATGATGAAATCTCGGCAAGCGATTCTTCTGCAGTATCTTATCTACCAATTAAACCTGAGCCTTATATACCGCTCACAAGACCTGATTCTCATTTGAGATTCATTGGATCTGAAGGTATTATTGTTGAATGGGGAGAAGCGATAAGCCTTAAGGATTCAAACGGCTGCGATTTGACCCTTACAGATGTGGATAACAAATATTCCTATGTGTGCTTTCCTGTTAAATTTGTAAAATTTTTTGACAGTACAATATACCGTTCTGGCATGTGCACATCAGAAGCAGCTCCCTCTATTATGTCGGACTATTACTATAATAATGGCAGACCGGGTGAATTAAAGACCCCTCTATATAATATCTTAGATTCAGAAACTAAAGAAGAGTTATCCGGGTATTATAATGATGTAATGGTTGTTCGTTCAGAATATGCTCATATTATTGAAAAGGGTGCTTCATCTTTGTTCTTTTTTACAGGTTTTGTAGATTTTCCTTGTCCCTTTTATAATGAAAAAGGATGTTGCGAAACAATACATGCGTTGACACCGCCAAGATATTTTGTGCGTACGAATAATTTAGAAGAAAAGAATCTTGGAATTGGTGCAAAGCCTTTTATGTTTCCAATAGTAGATAATAAAATCGTTATTGAAGATGATATGCTGAGGAAAGATAAAATAACCGAGGAGTCAGAAAGAATCTATAAAGAGAACGGGTTCGATTATGTAAGCTACGTTGACGGAATTACAACTTTTTTTTCAAATGCAAATATGCATCTTGTTAAGCTTGGTCTCGATGACAATCTTTTCAGAGACGGCATGACACTTGAGGAGCTTGAAGAATATCTCGAGCTCGTTACAAAAGAAGAGACATTTGCTCCGCTTTTTGAGGATTGACTCTTCAGAGTAGGAATAGCCAAAGCCCAAATTTACTATAACATTCAACCCGGTCGGCGCGGTGCGCCGCACCGACTGAGTTCCTCATTTCATTCTGCGAACAGGAGGGGTCAAATATGAAAAAACAAATAGTCTTGTGTTTTCTTGTGATTTTGACGGCTTTTCTGTTTTCATGCAATGATGCCGCTCACTCGGAAGCGATGACGGAAGATACCGCAGAAAACCTGCCGAAGGGAAACGGAAGCACCGATGAGGACAGTGCCGCAACAGATGATTTAACAATATGTATATTACCATCTTATCCGGAATACAGCTTAAACATATGTGATCTTGCGATAGTTGAATGGGGAGATGTTGTAGATCTGGACATCTATCATGAGGATGCAAATGAGAACGATGAATATGTGGGCGTTGGTGTTAACTACATAAAAACTTTTGACAGCACTGCATACTTAACCTCGGACATCTTACGCGAAAAAATCTTAAATTATCCCGAGCGCAGATATGCCCTTATAGATGCTGAACATAGGGAAGATTTTATGCAAAACCATGAAGATATACTTCTTTTGCCTGCAAGTTGTGCCGACGAAATCGAAAAAGGAACCACTGCTTTAATTTACATACTCACAGAAGGCAGTCTGCCACTTGACAGCATAACCTCAATCGATTTTTTGATTACGTATCATTGTTCGGGCGGCTATCTTGAAGCACTACCGATAATTGACAATAAGGTCATTTTGCCGGAGCACATGAAAAACATTGACAATAGTGTAATTTACAGCTATATGATGTATTCTTTCAATGATTGTAATGAAAAGCTTATACAGCTTGGACTTGATGACAATCTTTTCAGAGACGGCATGACGGTTGATGAGCTTGAAGCATATTTTGAGCTTGTTACAAAGGAAGAGACATTTGCACCGCTTTTTGAGGATTGACTCTTCAAAGTAGGAATAGCCAAAGCCCAAATTTACTATAACATTCAACCCGGTCGGCGCGGTGCGCCGCACCGACTGAGTTCCTCATTTCATTCTGCAAGCAGGAGGTCTGATAATGAAAAATGTGATAATTTTTGTTGCTTGTATTCTGTTAACTATGGTTTTATTGATTTCCTGTGGTGATAACAAAGAAATCAATAGTAATGCAAGTGAAACGGTGGAAGCTTGCGAATCTGATTTGTTTACAGAATAGGAGTGAATATATGAGAAGAAAAATTTTTGTTTGCATATTATCGATTGTATTATCTTTGTCGATTTTTGGATGTAATAGGAATGAGGATATTGAGAAATCGGGAGATTCTGAAAGCATTTCGGAGAGCGCAAAGGATAGCAGTGCGGATGTGTCCGAAGATCAATTATCGCCTGAAACATTTCCTGAGTCCACCGCAGAGCAAACGGAGGTTATCGAGAATCCCTGGATAGAATATTATATGCCCGATGGTTTTTTCATTGAGGATTCCAATATGATGTTAATTAAATGGGGTGAACCGGTTGAGTCCATAAGCCAAAAGGTGATATTTGGCAGTGAAGAGCTTTTCATTGGTTACACCGTGAATTTGTTCCCTTGGGGGGAGGATATAACTCGCAAGGCATATCATCATCCGGATTCAGCCGAGCGATTTGCAATGCTTGAAAACGGAGAGGAGCTCAATGAGATCTATAATGATATTATTTTGGTTCCGGAATCTTATATTCCCGAAATCGTAAAGGGTGAACGAGCGATGATTTTGCTTTCTGAGGAGATCATCAAAACTCCGAAAGGTAACGTACACATTTACGCGATTGATCATGGGCAATATACCCCCGCAACTGATGATTATCACTTTTCAATTATACCGGTAGAGGACTCGAAGATGATATTTCCCGATAACATATACGATGAGGGCGTGGGAAGAACATATGCTTCTGAGATGATGACTATATTTGAAACGATGAAAAATATCATGAATAAAGATGAGAGTTTTCCCTTGCTTAAGACGGGAGCGTCAATTAGTGATCTTGCACGGTATTTAGAAAAAGCAATCGATCCGTATACTTATTATCCGGAATAATATATAATAGGTTGATAATAAATAACGGCGGCACGTTTAGGCGTGCCGCCACTATTTTTAAAGCCGTTTTTTGCTATATTCACAAAGTGTTTGCATAAATGTATACAAAAAAAGCAAGAAAATAAGCTTTTTGGTTGTATTTCCGTTAAAAAATCGAAAAAACATTAAAAAAATTTACGAATAAGGTTTACAAATTGAGATTAAAGTGATATAATATGTATTTGGAAAAATAAAATTTTTTACATAAACAGGAGGAATTTTTTCATGGCAAATCTTATCAGAAAAAAGCAATCCATGGACGGTAACACAGCCGCCGCTACAGTGAGCTATGCGTTCACAGAAGTTGCAGCTATTTACCCCATCACTCCTTCTTCCGTTATGGCAGAGCTGACAGACTCTTGGTCTGCTACAGGTCTTAAGAACATAATGGGCGAAGAAGTAAAGGTTATGGAAATGCAGTCCGAGGCAGGTGCGGCAGGTACCGTTCACGGTTCTCTTGCAGCAGGTGCTCTCACAACTACTTACACCGCTTCTCAGGGTCTTCTTCTTATGATACCCAATATGTACAAGATCGCAGGTGAGCTGCTTCCACACGTAATTCATGTTTCTGCTCGTTGCGTAGCTTCTCACGCACTTAACATTTTCGGTGACCACTCCGACGTATATGCGTGCCGCCAGACAGGTTACGCTATGCTTGCTGAGTCTAATCCTCAGGAGGTTATGGACCTGGGTGCTGTTGCTCACCTTTCCACAATTAAGGGAAGAGTTCCTTTCCTTAACTTCTTTGACGGTTTCCGTACATCTCACGAGATCCAGAAGATCGAGGTTTGGGATTACGATACTCTTGCAGAAATGGTTGACAAGGACGCTATCGCTGATTTCCGCGCTCGTTCTCTCAGCCCCGAGCATCCCGTTCTCCGCGGTTCTGCTGAAAACGGCGACATCTTCTTCCAGCACAGAGAGGCTTGCAACGAATATTATAACAAGCTTCCCGCAATCGTTGAAGATTATATGAACCAGGTTAACGAGAAGATCGGTACAAACTATCAGCTCTTTAACTACTATGGTGCACCGGATGCAGACAGAGTTATCGTTGCAATGGGCTCTGTTTGTGATGTTGCAGAGGAAGTTATCGACTACCTCACAGCAAAGGGCGAAAAGGTTGGTCTTATCAAGGTTAGACTTTACCGTCCTTTCTGCGCTGATAAGCTCATCGCAGCTATTCCTCAGACAGCTAAGAAGATCGCAGTTCTTGACAGAACAAAGGAACCCGGCTCTCTCGGCGAGCCTCTCTACCTTGACGTTGTTACAGCTCTTGCTCAGGGCGGTGTAAACGCAAAGGTTGTTGGCGGCCGTTACGGTCTCGGTTCTAAGGATACTCCTCCTTCTTCTATCTTTGCTGTATATGAGGAGCTTGCAAAGGACGCTCCCAAGAACGGCTTTACAATAGGTATCGTTGATGACGTTACAGGCACTTCTCTTGAAGAAAAGCCCGCTCCCGATACAGCTGCTGCAGGAACAATCGCTTGCAAGTTCTGGGGTCTCGGCGGCGACGGTACTGTTGGTGCTAACAAGAACTCCATAAAGATCATCGGTGACCACACCGATAAGTATATCCAGGCATACTTCCAGTATGACTCCAAGAAGACCTCCGGTATCACTATCTCCCACCTTCGTTTCGGTGATAATGCTATCAAGGCTCCTTACTACATCAACAAGGCAGACTTCGTTGCTTGCCATAACAATGCATACCTTGAGAAGTACGATATGATCTCCGACGTTAAGCCCGGTGGAACCTTCCTTCTCGACTGCGCATGGAGCGATGAGGAGCTTGATGCTCACCTTCCCGCATCGGTTAAGTCTTATATCGCTAAGAACGACATTGAGTTCTACACCATCAACGCTACCAAGATAGCTATTGATATCGGTAACGCAAAGGTTAAGAACACCGTTCTTCAGTCCGCATTCTTCGCACTTGCAAAGATTCTTCCTATCGATGAAGCTATCGATTACATGAAGAAGGCAGCTTACAAGTCCTACATCAAGAAGGGACAGGCTATCGTTGACCTCAACTATGCCAAGTCGGATCGTAGCCATGTCGTTCTG
>JAZNCT010000047.1:0-36655 GCA_045587665.1 Eubacteriales bacterium | reverse complement strand
TGTCAGACGGTTGCTTGAATCGAAAGTATTATAAATCCGAGTAGAATTGTGGGTTTCCTCTATGACATTATCGAATCCGTCGTACTTATAATTATACTCTATCTCCTCACAATTGTCAACCATTTTGACAATTTTACCCAGCGAATCATATTCGGCAGTGGAAATGACTGTTTGATCTCCGTTTTTGCCTGTATAGATTTTCTTTATTGGCTGCTGGTGGCGGTCGGTCTCAACCGTCATCTTCTCACCCGTGGCGTAGGTAGTTGTCACGGTTGTGGTGTCCGTGAGCTGATATTCATTGCTTGAATATGTGACCCCTGCTATCTTCACATCCTTGGTTCTGCCCATGCCGTCATAGGTGAAGCTATAGTCAAAGCTGTTGTGAGTGATAGTGGATAGGCGTCGGTTATTATAGCCGTAAAGCACAGAATATTCATTTCCACCCACAAGTGCGCTGACCTTTGTCACAAGATCGGTGTTTGCATCATATGTGTAGGCGGTTTTCTGACCGTTCGGTGAGGTCGTGCTCGTCATCAGGCACTTCGTTTTGTCATATTCGTTGCCTGTGCAGATCGAATCGCTTCGCTGGTCGCCTTCACTTGTTAAAAATTCTCCGGTCTCATCATATGTCATGGTTTTGAGGAAGTATTCCGTAGGCTCGGCTACTGTGCTCGGGTTCATCTCCTCGCAGTACCATGATCTCACCGTCAGCGGCTGTCCTCGGTCATTGTAGGTCGTCCGGGTCATGATTCCTCTACAGTCCTGAGTAAGTATCGGATTGAAGTAGCTGTCATATTCGGCATAGCTCACAAACTCGTTCCCGTCAGCATCGGTCACGGTTTTGCGGAGAACGTTATGGCCAGATCCTATTTCTTCGGTGGTTGTAAAAATACCGTCAGAGCAGATGATCTTCTCCAGCACTGCTTTGCTCTTGCCGAATATGTAAATATCGCTGTATTCCTTGTCCTTTTCTCCGTAATCCACATACTTCGCAGGAGTATTAACAAGTCTCACATTATCAAAATAGGTTGCAGAAACATTGTAGGAGCAGTCGAGGTATACTATTATCTTTTCAGGTATTCTTTCTCTGTCTACCACTATCGGTATCGCCGCATACTGCCAGCCTTTATAGCTTTTGTCATATTCTGCTACAAGCTCAACAGGCTCAGCTTTGCTTGTACTTTGATTTCCTACACCGGGGAACCTTCCTGTTTCGGTTTCTTTCTCATAATATACCTCGCAGCGCAATTCAAATTTTTCTCTTTCGCTTCCGGAATTATAATCGGATTTTGCCCATGCGGATAACACAAGAGTGTTCCCGCAATCAAAGCTCAGTTTTTCTGCGGGTATCGTCTGCGTGAGATGTTTTGATCCATAGTTTTCGGAAAAACAATATGACCTGCTTCCGTCTGCATGATCATCCTCACTTATTCCTGACCACTGTGCGGCATAACCCTCCGCTGTCCATGGTTCATTCTCTGTATGTTCCTCTTCAAATGAGCCGTTTTCGATGATATTTTCCGCACCGTCAGCCTGTCTAACGGACGTTGCAAAGTTGAGCTTATGTTTCTCGTCATCATAATTATACATCACACTGCCGCATACCTGTATGCGGTTTCCGTCCTCCGAAACGGACATATCTTCATAGGAATATACCATTCTTCCGTTCTCATCAAAGACGTATACCTGCTTTACTCCCGAACGGTCGCTAACCGCCGTTGATCTCGTACTTCTGAAATCTATCTCGATATATTCTTCCGCAGTATTTGTTGCCGTGTCGATGCCCATTGGGTGATCCTCAACACGTGTCAGCTTATTATCGGTATATTTAAGCACATGAAGGATCCCGTCTCTGTTTTTGACACCTATGAGCTTGCTCGCCTCATCTTCCGAATATTCGGTATAGGTATATTCCACTGTGCTGTTATCGGGCCATATCGCTTTTATCAGTCGGTCGTTTTCATCATATTCATAGCTGATCGTTCTGCCTGATGTATCTGTAATTCCCGTCAGCTTACTATCGCTATATGTGAGAGTCGTTATTCTTCCAAAGGTGTCTGTAAGCTTTATTGGAGTTCCCTCTCTATCACGCGTAATGGTTATACCGTTACCGTTTTTATCCGATATACCGATAAGAGCTCCTTTTCCGTCAAAACTGAAGCGGTTATTGTCTCGGTCGGTTACACAATATGAATTTCCTTCATCATAGTAAATCGCAAGATCAAGTCCACCCAGACACTTTATTTCTTCGCCGTATTCTTCACAGATAAAATAATGCTCCTTGCCTCGGCTGTCTGTATAGACAGCTTTCAGAGTCGGATTTCCCACCCATTCAAGATGCTGATTTAGAGAAAGGTTCCATAGCTTTCCATATTTACTTTCCGTGTTGTCCGCATTGAAATAATGACAAACCGGTATGGGCATAAGCGCTCCACCTACCGTCATATCCTCCATAAAATATGTAAATTCGCCCGAATTAAGGTTTATTTCTCCGCTATCCGCCACAGGAAGATATGTCTGGTTATCCAAATATGCTATGGAATCTGCATATGTGATACAAAAGCAGGTAAATTCACCCGGAAATTCTGCATAACCGTATGTTGTCTCATCTCCCAACGGATATGCCTGTATACAGCAGAACCCTGAATTTACTGAATAGCTCTGTCCGATATCAAAATCCGGATTATCTGCATATATGTCATAAGGTCCGATATACGCTTCAACAATATTGGCAAAGCCTATCGGCCCGGGAAGTCCTACTTCGACCTCAAAAGTCCATTCACCATATTCATCACGACCTGCTGTATAATCCCCGTACACATATACCCATGAACTGTCACCAAAGCTTTCACTCCATTCTTCATGAAAGTCTATCACGGGGTCAATTGTAACCGGCAAAACTCGTTCAGGAGCATTGATCCAATTTTCATCAGCCCTTATCTCAAAACGGTAATGTTTATTCTTAAGAGGTGTGAGACTGTAGCTCACCGCATCGCTTCTCGCTCCACCTGCATCCTTCATAAACGGCGCAGGGATACGGAACACAGACTTTGGGCCTGTTTTCCCCTCCTTCCTTTCATAGAACACTATTTCCTTGCCGCTCTCCGAAAGTCTCGGCTCTACGTCCTTTACCTTTAGATCATAACAAAAAGAATATTTATCCCGCTGGCGCTTTACATAAATATTTTCCTTCAGACGATCACTTCGTGTTTCATATTCAAAGCTTATTCCGTCCTCAACTGCTTCATATTGCACTATTGCGTGCTCACCGATATGCAAACCGGAATTCTCATTCCTCTTGTTATCCGGAAAGGAGATACTCTTTTTATAATCAATACAGGGAACAGGAAATATCTTTCCGAGATTTCTATCTTCCTGATCAAAGTCATCTTCATTCATCCCAACATATTTCCATTCTATGCGATAATTATCGTTTCCGAGCCTTACCGTGCGATCATTTCCTTTTCCATTCGGCAGACTAACTCGGCAATCGCCGAATTTAGCAACGTATCCGCCCGAAGTATTTTTCATATTTCCTTCGATTTCTTCATATTTTCCTGTTTCTCTGTTCAAACAATGAATAGGCTCTTTGCTGATTATCATCATCTTCTGCCCATTCTTCTTGCGGTATACCTTTCCGTTTATTTGTCGTTCGTTTTCAAGTTCAAACATTATATCGTTTCCACTGGTTTTTTTCATTTTCTTCCTCATATCTGTTTAAATAATGGGAGGGATAACCCCTCCCATTACTTTTAGTTATATATATTTTTTGTGTTCCTCTTCTCGCAAGGAAGCGAAGCGCATATCTCGCCCATTCGTGCGGTATATTTTTCAAAGAGCTTATCCGAAAATTCGATGTTCTCGTCGATGATAAGCATTGCCGCCACATAGTATACCGCCGCCGATATAAAATACTCGGAAAGGGGAAATTCCTCTTCCACATCCGCCGCAATATAAGCCTTTTGAGGCAGTACAGGCAGCTTATGCGCTATTCGGTATCTGCGGTCAAGCTCCTCGCTTTCATTAAAGAAAAGGGCAAGAATGTATGGGAAACGCTCTTCATAGTCGCTTGTAGATGCCAGCTTGTCGCTCTCGGCAATAAGCCGCAGAGCAGAAGTATAAATTTCCTTATTTACCAAACGCTCACCTCATTAAATCGTGAAATTCATCACAAAATATTCCTCGGGGAACACGATCTTTGCTCCATAGAGGTGCAGACCCTTAACAGCATCTGCAAATCGCTTTTCGGGACGGTATGCCTCAATTTCGCTAAGCTGCTCTGCAAAGGCAACGCTTCGCTTGCTTCTTGCAATACACTTGTGAACATTTCCGTCTCTTAAAATGTTGTTTGAAACATATATCTTTGTTCCGCAAACATTGCCGATACAGCCGTTTTCAAGCTGATCTCTGTTGCCTGTTGCAAGATTGATCTTTGCCTTGAGGATCAGCTCACCAACCTCGGGAGACACCTCAAAAACAAGATCGTCTGCATCATAAACGTTACATCTGTAGAGCTTTGTTCTCACGCTTAGAATAGAGTCGATCACATTGTCTGCGCTCACCTGACCCATATCAACAACATTTTCTTCCGCACATTCATTTGCAAGACCGAAAACATAATTATCGGCTGTGTTTGCAAGGGCTGATGCCGCCTTTTTCATTGCAGTCTGCATAAGACGTGGAATCGCCTGTGCCTTGTCCACATCGTCTATCTGAAAATTGAATGCCTTTGCCTGGTCTATAACAAGTGTGCGTGCAGAATCGGAAAGCGTCTCGGGGGCTGTCATATCGGTATTTCTGGTGTAATCAAACACCGAAATATCTCCCACACCGCTGATCTTAACGGTGTTACCCTTGTTTTTTATGTCGCCCTCATAGTCTCTTGAGCAGTTGCGAACTGCAATATACTTCTTTTCAAGCTCGTTTGCAAGTGTTTCACTCCATATAGTAGGTATAAAATTTGTAAGTGCCATATTTTTTAATTCCTTTCTTTCAGTTCCATTTTTTCATTGAATTTATTATTTTTGAATAGTTTTTCTTTACCTCAGAGGAAGACATTTTTCTCACCTCATCGGCTGTAAAATAGTAATCGGGTGATGAAGTCACCGAACCGCTTGAAGCTTCTCTTGCGGCATTATTGGCTTTTTCAACGCTCTGCTCTGCAAGTGTGCGTCGTCTCTCGTGCCTTGCATAAGAAGCTGACAACGGCAGACCTGCCTTCACCTCAGCCCATATATCCTCAGGTATCCGGGCAAGGGGCACATCGGGGAACATCTCCGAAAACTCACTTATCTCTGCTTCAAGCCTGCCACTTATGCTTTTTCTTTCTTCAAGAGCCCTTGCCAGCTCCTCATTTTGGCGGCGAAGCTGTTCTATCTCGCTTTCGGTCTGCTTATCTGCATCCTGCTTTTCTTCTTCATTTTTTGGCTCTTCATCTATCTTCGTTTTCTTCTCTTCCATAGTTTTCCTCCGTTTTAATTATCTCCTCAATTTTTCTTTTTGCGATAAGCTCGTCACGGTCGATTATTATCCCCTGAGGCAAACGTTCAAGATATTCGGTAAAGCTTAAATAACCGCCGTCAAGCAGTCGGTCAAGAACCGATTGATTATAAGCAATCGAAAAACGCTCGGGATCGGATATCTCAACATGAGCTGTAACAAGTGTATCTCTCAGCAAAGAGAGATCTGCCTTTTGGCTATTTACTATGCCGCCTTCAAAATAGGGAATAAGTCGGTCTGCCGGATAATAAGCACACATCATATCAGCCCAGATGTTTGCAATATCCTCTGCAAAGCCGCAAACATTATCTTTTATTTGCAAAAGGGGAACCTTTGATGCCTCCTGAATTGCAAGGATAGCACTTGTGTTTGTTGGATTCAGATTTCCAAGTGCCGCCTCGGTTGCACCCATCATCTCCTTTGTGGTGGAGATAGAGCTTGCAAGCAGCTCCATATATCCCTCTTCCAGCTTGCCGGGCTCTATTATGCTCACGGCATCCGAAACATTTGTGGCTCCAACGGCAGCGATAGCCTCACCAACCTCATTTGTCCATTCGGGAATTCTGGTCTTATCGTATATCACCTTCGAAAAAGCTGTGTCGGTCATGTGCTTCATAACCATAGCGTAGCCTCGATTTATGAATTTTTGATTTGGGATAAGACCTGTTATGGGAGAAGTGCCGTGAAAACTGTTTTTTGTGGGATACCAATTAAAATATGCAACGGGATATAGATGACAAGCTGTCTTAGTCCTTCTTATAACACAGTTTTTAAGAGATTTTTCAAAGCACACTCTGCCTCCCTCTCTCCAAAACTTGATAAGATATGTAGCTTTTTTTTCATCATCGTCGCCGTCAAGCTCACACATTGCCATATCCCCTGCGCCAAGCGATCTTTCTTCATCAGACACAATAAGACGCTCTGCCTCTGCCCGACTCATGCCATATTTATGTGCCTCGTCCCTGAGGCTGTTTACGCTCTGCCTGCCTGCAAGAATGATATATTCCTGACTCTGTATATCCGCCTTGTTCACATCGGCAACAAACAGATTTACATTGTCGATATTCTCGCACACAATGTCTCCCTTATAAGGGTAAGCACCGTGGGCATCCGGGTCAAAATAGCTGTATACAACGCCGTCTCCGGAAATGGCGGCATCATAAAGTGCACGCCGCACCGTCTTATCCATTTTACATTTTTCCCAGCGATAGGCGGCATTTTTAGAAAGTAGCTCTATGCCTTTTTCGATTTTTTCCGCTTTTACTTCATCTCCGACAAACGGCATATCGTCATCGGTATAACGGATAGCTACTTTTTTTGAAAAAACAGTGCAGATCATATAATCCACAATGCGGCGCAGAATGTTAAAAACCGGCTTTGGCAGCTCGCTCTCGCTTCCGCTCCACTGATCGCCCCTGAGAAATCGCTCGTTTAGTCTCACCTTTTCATATAGACCTATTCTGCGTTTATATTCACAGCCGGCTTCATATTGCTTCCATGCTTTTGTTGTTTTTGTGTTCATTATAACTCCTTTACTTTTTTGCAGAAAGGGTAAGCGATCTTATCCTTGTCCTGCCCTGATCTTTTGAATGAATGATATAATTCATTTCAGTAAATCTTCCGATATCCGAGTGTGCATTAAATGTGGTGAGATATTTGCCCTTCTCTCCGCTCTCCTCACTTATCTGGAGAAGCTTTGAGGAACCCATATCTCCCACAATTCGCAGCGTAAAGGGATATCCGTCGCAATCCGCCTTCAGCAAAACTCTTTTAAGATGCTTAGTCCTCTCCTCAAAGCCGAAATCTGTGAGATTTGATTCATAGTAAGCTTCAATATTGCTCTGTGCGCCTCCTCCGATTCCAACATCCACTGTGTTCATATCGGAAAAAGCAAATATGTATTTTCCATAGATCATAGCCACACTGCCATTGTAATTAAAGAAAATATCAACAGGGATACCGTCAAATCTGAACCATTTTTTGCTCCAAACAGAATATATCCAAACATTCTGCTCGTCGCTGTCAGGGTCTGCGAACCAAACCTCTCCCCTTTCCCTAAAATACACCGAAACGGCGTGGTCAAAAAAACTATCGTCAAGCATATCGCCGATCTCTCCCGAAACGCAAAGTGCATTACATTCATTTCTGCTGTCATCATCCGATGTCCACTGATATATACCGCCGCCCGAAACGCTGAAAGGACTGTTTCCGCCAAGGACTGCGCCTCTCTCGGAAAGGCATCCAACTCCCGAGTTTATCGGAATGATATAGGGCTTTTCGCTATCCTTTGTAAAATCTGCCATCCAAGTCTCCTTTTCGGTAAATATAAGCAGGCGGTCATAGTGACGGCAAAGTGCCGTTATGGGATAGCGTCCGTCTGTAATTGAAACCGTATCGGTTATGGGAAAATATATCTCACTTGAGCTGACATCGGCCTTGAGCGATTCCAGCAATGCCTCATACTGAACACGCCTTGATACATAAACCAGTGATCTCTGAGCTGCACCGTAAAGCAAAATTCTTCCGTCGTCTGCACCACCGTAGACAAAGGCACGGGTTGCGCCCGTCATCACCTTTCTCTTAAGCTCGCTTTCGGCAAGACGAAGAACAATGTAAAGCTCTGTTCCGTCGGAAAGACCGCCGCCTGTGTTAAAAGCCATACCGTCATCGGTAAGCTCTGCCCCCTCATATACCTTTCCGTCCTTTTCACAGTATATTATCTCACTGCATTTTATGCCGATATTGTATCTGCTTCTGGGGCTGTCAGATTTATAATGGATCCTTATTCGGTCAGAAAGGAAATTAAGGGGCTCGTATATCTCATTCGTATAGTCGCCGTTTCTGTTTTTCCCGTAAAGCGGAACATATCCCTTAACTACTTTAAAATCCTCGCCGTCATAGCAATAGAACTCATTTCCGTCAACAAGATAAAGCAAGCCTCGGCAAAAGAAAAATTCAGCATTGCCCACAGAAGAAAGAATATTTCCAAGGGGGAAATATTCGCCTTTGCCAAGCTCCAGGGCATAAACAGTGCTTCCGATAAGAGCAAAGCTCATCTCCTCGCCGTCAAGATAACCGCTCCAAAAGCCTCTTGGCTCACCGGGCATTGTCATTATGTGTGAAAAGCCTTCTCGTTTTTCAAGAGAACCGTCAGGCAGGATTCGGAAATTGCAGATATCAAAAGCATTAAAGCTTCCGTTTTCAGTCTCCCTGCTGTTTTTTGAAGCACCGTGACATATGCCGCCAAAATCCTTCACCTTCTCTGTTGCAAGGGCCCTTTTTAAATTTGTTTTTTCCATATTGTTGTGCCTTCGCTAAAGTGAAGGCGAACCTTTCTGCCCATTTGGGCGTTTTTGCACAAACAAAGCTTTATTTCAGATAATCCGAAAGGCTTCTGTGTTGTTTTCCGAATATAAATTCATTGTTGTTATTAAGCTGAGGCAGGCGGCTCATAACAGCATAGCGGAGAGCCTCGGGAGCGTGAGTTATATCATGGGGCTCGCCCGAAGCATCGTCGGGTATGCTTTTGTGACAAAGTAGCGCCGGCAGGCTTCTCACAAGCTCAGAGCAACGCATAGATATCTTTATATATCCGCACTCTCTTTCGCCAAGCATATTTCTCAGCACTCTCCAGCCTGCAACACGCCTGTTATCTGCCCTTATCAGCATAGGAATACCTGCACACTCACTCATTATCTCAAAGCCGCTCTTACCGCTGTCCTGCCTGCGATTCCAGAGATCGGGGGATGCAACGGCATATTCCGCGCATTTCTCTGATGCAAGCAGTGAAACGGCCCTGGCGGCCTGTGACAAGGTAAGTCCCGAACGGCAAAATTCATTTTCAACAAACAAATTTCCCTCTCCGTCATAGCCTATAAGAAGAGCGGCAAGCATATCAAAGCCATAGTCAAAAGCAACAAAATAGCCGCAAAGCTCCTTTTGTTCAGCCGGGGAATAAACATGAAATTCAGGTTCAAATTCAGGAAAGAACTGACCCTCAAAAACATCCCAACGGCCATATAGCCAGGCTTCTCTCAGCTTTTTCGGCAAAGCCTCAAGCTGTTTTACATATCCCGGGTCAGCCTCCATAAGAACGGGGTTGTCATATACCAAAGAGCTTACAAAGCTATAATCCTCTCCCCGCTCACCTTCTCTGTAAACACGGTCGATAAAAAGCCTTTTCACCCAGGCGTGTCCTATCCCGCCGGGGTTGCAGGTAAGATACATTCTTCTTGGGCAGGCACCGACACCGCGAAGGCAGGCAGAAAAAATACTAAACTGATATTCGCTCAGCTGCGTTGCCTCATCTATCGCTATAATGTCATATTCCTGTCCCTGATACCTGAGTGTATCTCTATCGCAAGAGCAATATCCCAGAATTATCTGCGATCCATTTGGCAGATACATTATCTTTTCACTCTCGCTGTAGGATATCAGCTTTCCGTATTCTCCAAGAAAGGGTCTGACGTGATTTGCCGTCAGCTCTGCATATGATCTTCTCACTATAAGACATCTGATACCGGGATACCTCAGACAAAGCCCGATAAGCTTTCTCCTCAGTGCCCATGATTTGCCGCCGCCACGTGCACCGCCATAGGCGGTATATTTGGTTCTTGCGGCAAAAAACTCCTTCTGCTTTTCACTTGGCACTCCGGATATTTCAAAGGTCTCCATACTATTCTCCGTCCTTCAGGATATCATGCTTAAAAACCACCGAAATCCCGCCTGCACCCTTCTCTGTTTTCTTTTCATCGCCATAGCCGAGACGCCTTTTTAGATATGGCGTTATAAGGGCCGCCGCAATATCAGAATTCAATGCCTCATCCTCAAGGCAGGTGCAAAGCAGGTCTATCTCCCCGGGGAAATCCTCTCTCAAGCCTTCAAGCTCGTTTATGCCGATCTTAAAAAATCGGCAAAAGCCTGCAACATTCGGGAAGACATTTTTCTTTTGACAATCTTCAACATACTTATCTATCAGAGCCGAGAACTGACCGCTTTGGCATTTTTTTCTGAGATACATCTTTTTACTTTCCGACATTCATATTATCACCGTCCTTTTTCTTTTTGAAGCTGGTGCTCCGTTTGTGCAAGAGCATTTTAGCTTTTTTTCAAGTACCAAAAGGTATCCCCGGGTACCGCAAAGTTCCAAAGAGCTATTGAAAAATAAATCTGCTTGGAGTATAATATAAAAAGAGGTGATGAAATGATAAACGTTGGTTTTTCTTTTCTTAAGGATGACATATGCGAAGATGATATAAAAAAAGAATCGGCGCTCATTCCGCAGTTTCTTAGCGAAATGAACACCGATTATTTAAATGAAATATCAGGCAGAAAGCACCTCACCTCTGCGTATCAAAGCATAGTGGCTCTCAGGCTGCTTGGCACACTGATAGGAAAGGAAAGCAGGCCTCTTGTTTTGGCAAGAAATGATATGGGACGCCCCTTTATTGTCAATATAAAAGATTTTGATTTTAACATTTCCCATTCAAAGAGCCTTGTTGTGTGTGCCGCCTGTTTTTCAGAAAACTGCACCCCGGTTATAGGAATAGATGCAGAGGATATATATAAGAAAGATCCGATGCCAATGGCAAAGCGTTTTTTTGCAGACGGAGAGCTTGCATTGCTTGAAGACTCCGAGGACAGGCAATACACCTTCACAGATATATGGACAAAAAAAGAGGCATATCTTAAATATATGGGCAGTGGAATAACAACTGCACTCTCCTCGATTGATACAACAAGAGATTTGGAAGTTAAATTTGAAACTGCGAGACTTAAAGATACTCTGATAACTGTATGCTCAAAAAGCGACCTGTTTCCGTTAAATTTCATTCAGTTTTGAAAATGAATATCCTGGGAATCTGAAACCTTGAAAATGCTGAGTTTTTCTCCCGAAAGCTCGGCATTTTTCATTTTAACAGCACATATTCTGCTGTTATCATATGTGGTGTAATAATATATCCCCTCTAAAAGATCTGCGCAGCTGCTATAAAGTGTCATATCCTTTCTTCCGCCGTGAGCATCAACACTTCCTCTCACCATTCTCACCGCCGAAAGAATATGGAAAAACTGCGATATCCCCGAGTTTTTTTCGGATATTTCAGAGTTTTTCAAAAGGAACGCCGCCTTAACAAATCTGGATGTGCTTGAAGAATCTCCCGGCAGACCGTGCGCACCAAGTCCAAAGCTGAAAGGGACTGTGCCGCACTTGGAAAAACCGTTTTCCGGACAATCTGTGCTTAAATTCAGATAATGAGCCATGTTTGCTGTGTGAAAATCAAAAGGTGGATTGTTTGTTAAAACATCAAATGGGTCATCATATATTTTTGACCCATTTTTTGTCACCTCAAATACTGCCGAGCCGTTTCTGTCTGCTATATGCCAATGGAGCGGTGTTAACGGCAGGTCAGGACTGAAATTTATTGAAGCAAGTGTAATATTATTCAGCGCTTCCTTTGCCTGAGATAGGTCACGGCAGCTTGAAAGCAGATATGAAATAAACTCAAAAGGCGCAATATTTACCCTGCCTTGCTCTGTTTTTTCTTTATAAAAAGCGTTATGGGGAAAATCAAGAGCCGAAATTCCAAGGCCATGCTCATTCACCGCATCAAAGTAGAGTGGAACACCTTCCTTCACAGTTGCCATTCCTATCATGGCATAGTGATCGCAAGTCCCCTCCGCAGCGCGAAATTCAAACGGATATCTCCCGGGAGTTATCACAATGCTGAGATCAAGGTCAAAATATACATCCATATTTCTACCAAAAAAGGGCCTATCACCCTTCATTAAAACACTTGTGCACATATCTTTCTCCTTTTTCTAATATTCTGTGCACTTAATAATAATTTATTCTCACGTTTTTGGATAAACAGTAATTTATCGTAGCGTTTATTATACCCCAAAGCTTTATTGGTCTATCCATTTTTATCACCTAAAAAAGGGAATGAATCAAAAGATTCATTCCCTTCAAGCTTTTAATTAGTGAACGATGCAACGCTCAGTATCTTTATCAAAGATATGAATTCTGGATGTATCAAACGCAACCTTGATCTCATCACCTGCTCTTGAAGTAGATCTTGAAGAAACTCTCGCAATAAGATTTGTCTCTTCACCAACCTTGAGGTAAAGGTAGATCTCAGCACCCATAAGCTCTGTCACTTCAACATTTGTATCAACAACAGCGTCAGCAAATGTTGTGAGATGTACAGGCTCATCGTGGATACACTCGGGACGGATACCAACGATAACTTCTTTGTCGATATACTCGTCAAGAACGCCATCAGCAGTCTTGTCTGCAGGAAGCTTGATCGTGTAATTCTCTTCAAATGTAAAGAATACTTCACCGTTCTTCTTTGTAAGAACACCGTCAATAAAGTTCATCTGAGGAGTTCCGATAAATCCTGCAACGAAGATGTTGCAAGGCTTATCATAAAGATTCTGAGGTGTGTCAACCTGCTGGATAACACCATCCTTCATAACAACGATACGGCTAGCCATGGTCATAGCCTCAACCTGGTCGTGGGTAACGTATACAAATGTTGTACCAACGCTCTTATGAAGCTTTGTAAGCTCTGTTCTCATGGCTGCACGGAGCTTAGCGTCAAGGTTTGACAGAGGCTCGTCAAGAAGGAAGACCTTAGGATAACGAACGATAGCACGACCCAGCGCAACACGCTGCTTCTGACCACCGGAAAGAGCCTAGCTTTCTATCGAGAAGGTGAGTGATATCAAGGATGCGAGCTGCTTCTTCAACTCTTCTCTTGATCTCTTCCTTTGGAGTCTTGCGGAGCTTAAGACCAAAGGCCATATTATCAAACACAGACATATGAGGATAAAGCGCATAGTTCTGGAAAACCATCGCAATATCTCTGTCTTTAGGTGCAACGTCGTTAACCAGCTTGTCGCCGATGAAAAGCTCACCCTCGGAAATCTCTTCAAGACCTGCGATCATACGAAGAGTTGTGGATTTACCGCAACCTGAAGGACCAACCAGAACCAGAAATTCTTTGTCCTTGATCTCAAGATTGAAGTCAGAAACGGCTGTAACACCGCCGGGGTACTTCTTGTAAATATGTTTAAGGGAAAGGCTTGCCATTTGTTATCCTCCTTGAATTTGAATCGAACTTAGCACGATTCGGGAATTATAATTTTAACAGATATATTATACCAAATTTTATTCAAAAATGGAAGTGGGTATTTCTCCAAACTTCGGCAGCTATATTTGTGCATTTTTCACAAAAATATTGCATTTTCACAATTGCCGCAAAATCCAGCCCGTTTGAGTCTTTAATTTATTAAAATCAAAGTCCCTTCATCGTGAGACTTATTCTCTTTTTAGCAACGTCAACAGAAAGGACCTTTACATTGACTATATCGCCAACAGCAAGAACCTCTGATGGGTGCTTTATATACTTATCACAGATCTGCGAGATATGAACAAGTCCGTCCTGATGAACGCCGATATCCACAAAAGCACCGAAATCAATAACATTTCTGACCGTTCCAACAAGGACCATATCGGGCTTCAGATCGTTCATATCAAGAATGTCATCGCGAAGAACCGGAGGTGGAGTTGAATCTCTGATATCACGTCCGGGCTTTTCAAGCTCGCTTATTATGTCAAGGAGCGTAGGCTCACCTATGCCAAGCGCATCTGCAACATTCTTCATACCCTTGCCCATTGCTCTTGTCCTCAGCTCGCTGAGCTTTCCAAGCTTAACATCCTCTTCGGTGTAATCAAACATCGAAAGCAGTGCCGAGGCCGCCTCATATGATTCGGGGTGAACCCCTGTATTGTCAAGGATCTGAGCAGAGGTGGGGACTCTCAAAAATCCTGCGCACTGCTCATATGCCTTTGCGCCTATCTTAGGAACCTTAAGAACCTCTTTTCTGGATGTAAATTCTCCGTTTTCCTCACGGTATTTAACTATATTCTTAGCCGCCTGTGCACCGATACCTGCTATATATGACAGAAGCGAATGGGAAGCTGTGTTAAGATCAACTCCAACGCTGTTTACACATCCTTCAACAACACCGCCAAGTGCACTGTCAAGCCTTGCTTGCTTCATATCATGCTGATACTGACCAACACCGATAGCCTTTGGATCGATCTTGACAAGCTCTGCAAGGGGATCCTGCAAGCGTCTGGCAATAGAAACTGCAGAACGCTGTGTTACATCAAAATCCGGAAATTCCTCAGCAGCAAGCTTTGAGGCTGAATATACCGAAGCACCCGCCTCACTGACCATAACATATTTAACGCTTCCGTCAAGCTCCCTCAGCGTATTTGCAATAAATATCTCGCTTTCCTTTGAAGCTGTTCCGTTTCCGATAGCAACGATGTTTATATCATACTTTTTGATAAGCGAAATAACCTTCTTTTTACTCTCCTCAATTCTCTCCTGGGGCTTAGTTGGATATATGACCGCCGTATCAAGCACCTTTCCGGTTTTATCAACAACAGCCAGCTTACAGCCCGTTCTGTAGCCGGGGTCGTAGCCAAGCACTGTCTTTCCTTTGAGAGGGGCCTGCATAAGCAGGTTTTTAAGGTTCACTTCAAAATTTACAAGTGCACCCTCTGCCGCATTATCAAACATATCAGAGCGTATCTCTCGCTCAACCGAGGGGGCAATTAGCCTTTCGTAGCTGTCGATTATAGCCATTTCAAGCTGTTTTTCGGCAGGACTTTTCAGATTTGTGATAACAGCACTGAAAAGAAAATTGAGAATAATATCCTCTGATATCTCAACGCTGACCTTCAGCTTTTCTTCCTTTTCCCCACGGTTTACGGCAAGAATTCTGTGTCCGGGCATAGTCTTTATACCCTCGCTGTAGTCATAATACTGAGAATAAACAGTATCCTCCTCTGTTGCCGCCTTTGAGATAAGCAGACCGTGACCAAAAGTGAGTGCACGTATAGTTTTTCTGTATTCAGCATTATCCGAGATATCCTCGGCAATAATATCTCTGGCACCTGACAGCGCATCCTCTGCACTTTCCACACCCTTTTCGGCATCGACATAAGCTTCCGCCAAAGAGATCAGTTCCGCCTCATATTCATCCCTCTGCTCCATAATGAGTGTCGCAAGAGGCTCAAGTCCCTTTTCTCTTGCAACAGAAGCCCTTGTTTTTCTCTTGGGTCTGAAGGGGCGGTAGATATCATCCACCTCGGTTATGGTCACAGCCGCATCTATCGCCGCCTCGATCTCGGGCGTCAGCTTTTCCTGCGCAGCGATCAGCTCCTTTACCTCCTGCTTTCTTTTTTCTATGTTTCGCAGATATGTAAGCTTGTCATCAAGGTCACGAAGTGTAGTATCGTCAAGACTGCCTGTAACCTCCTTGCGGTAACGGGCAATAAAAGGTATAGTGTTGCCTTCGTCAATAAGAGCAACGGTTTTTTCAACCTGATCTGTCTTCAGATTGAATTCTTTTGCAAGTGCTTCGATAATGTTCATTTCTATCTCCTTAATGGAAAATTATATTTTAAAGCTACAGCTCAGCCGCCTTTTCTATCTCGATCGTCTCCTCATCTGTAAGAAAACGCCATTCACCTCTTGAAAGCTTTTCGTCAAGCACAAGCGGCCCAAAGGTTACTCTTTCAAGATAGGTTATCTTGTTTTGCAGTGCCTCAAACATCCTTTTTATTTGATGATATTTACCCTCGGTGAGTGTTATATATCCGGAATTTCCTCCCGGCAAAATCGCTATCTCCGCAGGCTTTGTTTCATAGCCGTCATCAAGTGTTATGCCCGCTCTCAGCTTGTCCGCCTCATCTTCGCTGATCGGAAATTTTGATCTGTAGGCATATGTTTTTTTAACATGACGCTTAGGAGAGAGCAGGCGGTGGGCAAGCTCTCCGTTGTCGGTTATCAGCATAAGGCCCAAGGTGTTTTTATCAAGTCTGCCGCATGGAAAAAGATTAAATTTTCTAAGCTCGGGGGGCAAAAGATCAAGCACTGTCATTTCCCTTCCGTCCTCGGTTGCACTCACATAACCCTCGGGCTTATTGAGCATTATATACCTGAAGCGCTGATAACTGACTTTTTTGCCAAGATAGCAAATTTCATCTTTTTCTTCATCAATATGAACTGAGCAATCCTTAATAGGTGTTCCGTTTAAAAGTATTCCACCTTTTTTTGCGGCAAGTGCCGCCTCTTTTCTTGTTGCTATTCCCATGTTTGAAAGAAATTTATCAAGTCTCAAGGCGGCCTCCCAATTACACCATTGCAAGAAAGATCAGCAAGATCACGCCAAAGGCAACAAGACCGAGAGCAAATCCCAAATAGAAATTTCGTGCAAAGTATTTTCTTCTTGTTTTCAGCTTCATTTTGCTTTTCCGAAATGCAATTATAGTATTCTTTAAAGCTATGAAAACCATACCCGTATATTTTACCATATTTCTTTTGGTTTGTAAAGAATATTGCAAGATATTTATATAATCATCAAAGAATTATATTGACTCAGGAAAATATGGCTCACGCCGATACAAAATGGGTTCAAATATATTCTTATGCGGGAGATGGACTCACGGCTGTCCTCTCTGCGGCAAGATCTATTGCCTCATCATCTCCGAGAACGATATCCTCAAGGGCGAGAAAATCAACATTCCCGCTTTGAAAATTTCTTCAGGAGCTACCGTCAGCAAAAAGCTGCCGTCCTCAAGTGCTGAAACGTTCTTTTCAAGGGATATCTTCTCACCATAAACATACGTTATCCTAATATTAAAAATCATAATATCTCCTATTAGAAAGTGGAGAAGCCGAAAACGGCTTCTCCACTTTCTAATAGCAATATGATCAGATCAGGCAATGCTGTCATCATCCGAAAAATCCATTCCGGTGTGCTCAACCTCAATCTCACGGTATTTGTCCATACCGGTACCTGCAGGAATCAGCTTACCGATAATAACATTTTCCTTAAGACCTACAAGGTGGTCGATCTTGCCCTTGATAGCAGCATCGGTAAGAACCTTTGTTGTTTCCTGGAAGGATGAAGCAGAAAGGAAGGACTCTGTCTGAAGTGCAGCCTTGGTAATACCAAGCAGCTCTCTTGTTCCTTCAGCCATCTGGAAAGTTGTTCCCTCAGCCTTAGCTCTTGCCTCAAGCGCATTGTTAGCTTCTTCAAACTCACCAATATCAATAAGCGAACCAACAAGAAGTTCTGTATCACCGGGATCGTCGATCCTTATCTTTCTTGTCATCTGGCGAGCTATGATCTCAACGTGCTTATCGTTGATATCAACCGACTGTGAGCGGTAAACGCTGTGAGTTTCACGAATGATATAATCGTAAACCGCATCAAGGCCCTGGATACGCTTGATATCCGCAGGGCTCTTGGAGCCCTTTGTGAGAGCCTGACCAACGGTAACATGATCACCGTCATTTACAGTAATTGCCCAGCCATAAGGAATGGGATACTTAACATTTTCAAGAGTTTCATCAGACTGAATAATGATCTCTGTTGTATGAGTAGACTCGCTGAGCCTTGTGTGAACAACACCGCTAACTTCAGCCATAATAGCCGCCTTCTTAGGTGTTCTTGCCTCAAAAAGCTCCTCAACTCGGGGAAGACCCTGTGTGATGTCAGAGCCCGCAATACCACCGGAGTGGAAGGTTCTCATGGTAAGCTGAGTACCCGGCTCACCGATAGACTGAGCTGCAATAATACCAACAGATTCGCCAACGCTTACAAGCTTGCCGGAAGCAAGGTCAGCACCGTAGCAATGAGCGCAAACGCCCTGCTTTGCATGACACTGAATAAGAGTTCTGATATAAACCTGTTCAACGCCTGCGTCGATTATCTTTTTAACGTCATCGTCATCCATCATAACGTCATCTTCAACAAGGATCTCCCCTGTCTTTGGATGAACAACAGGACCGAGGGTAAATCTACCCCAAAGTCTGTCTTTAAGAGGCTCGATAACGTTGCCTTCTTCGTTAAGAATATCGCTTACCCAAGCACCCTTTGTAGTGTCACACTTATCCTCCTTAACGATTACCTCCTGAGAAACATCAACAAGACGTCTGGTAAGATAACCGGAGTCGGCAGTACGAAGAGCCGTATCCGAAAGGGATTTACGGGAGGATTTAGCACCCATGAAATACTCGAAGATCTTCATACCCTCGCGGAAGTTAGACTTGATCGGGATCTCCATGGTCTTACCGGTTGCAGAGAACATGAGTCCTCGCATACCTGCAAGCTGACGCATCTGAGCCATAGAACCACGGGCACCGGAATCACTCATTATCTTGATAGGATTATACTTGCTCAGGCTCTTTTGAAGTTCGCCTGTAACAGCATTTGTAGTATTATCCCAAATGGAAATGACAGACTTATATCTTTCCTCATCAGAAAGCTCACCCATCATATAATGCTGAGAGATCTCTTCGACCTGCTTTTCGGCAGATGCAAGGATCTCCGGCTTTTCCGGGGGAACAGTCATATCGTAAACGGAAATAGAGAAAGCGGCTCTTGTAGAATATTTGTAGCCCATTTCCTTGATATGGTCAAGAACCTCTGCAGTAACAGAAAATCCGTGATGCTTGATACAGCGGTCGATGATCTGACCCAGCTGCTTCTTTCCTGTTACAAACATGATCTCAAGATCAAACATATTCTCTTCGTTTCTCTCAACAAAGCCCAGATCCTGAGGCAGAGGACGGTTGAAGATCAGGCGTCCGAGAGTTGCATCAATGATCTTTGATCTCTTAACTCCGCCGATCTCCTTTTCCATTCTGATCTTAATCTTGGCATGAATACCAAGCTGACCGTTGGTATAAGCCATCATAGCTTCGTCAAAATCACGGAACACTCTTCCCTCTCCAGGTTCTCCGTCCTTTTCCATTGTCAGATAATAGGAACCGAGGACCATATCCTGAGAAGGAACTGTAACGGCACGTCCGTCACTGGGCTTGAGCAGGTTGTTTGCAGAAAGCATGAGGAATCTTGCCTCAGCCTGTGCTTCTGCAGAAAGCGGAACGTGAACAGGCATCTGGTCACCGTCAAAGTCAGCATTGAACGCAGTACAAACGAGAGGATGAAGCTTAATTGCACGACCGTCAACCAGAACAGGCTCAAATGCCTGAATAGACAGACGGTGAAGTGTAGGCGCACGGTTAAGAAGAACCGGGTGCTCCTTGATAACATTTTCAAGAGCATCCCAAACCTCGGGGAATACTCTGTCTATCTTTCTCTGTGC
Source organism: Eubacteriales bacterium (assembly GCA_045587665.1). Taxonomy (GTDB): domain Bacteria; phylum Bacillota; class Clostridia; order Oscillospirales; family CAG-272; genus SIG710. Next base: position 16,959 of record JAZNCT010000047.1, on the reverse strand, counting down.
GTCTTTTACGTTTGTAGCCTTCTGCATCTCAACAAGTCTCTTTACAACAAAGGGCTTGAAGAGCTCAAGAGCCATTTCACGGGGCAGACCGCACTGATATATCTTAAGATTAGGACCGACAACGATAACAGAACGACCGGAATAGTCAACACGCTTTCCTAGAAGGTTCTGACGGAAGCGTCCCTGTTTACCTCTTAGCATCTCGGAGAGAGACTTGAGAGGACGGTTGCTCGGGCCTGTAACAGGCTTGCCGCGGCGGGCGTTGTCGATAAGTGCGTCAACAGCCTCCTGGAGCATTCTTTTCTCGCTTCTTATAACGATCTCGGGAGTTCTTATCTCCTGCAGCTTCTTCAGACGGTTGTTTCTTGCAATAACTCTGCGATAAAGCTCATTTATATCGGAGGAAGCAAAGCGTCCGCCGTCAAGCTGAACCATAGGACGAATGTCCGGAGGAATAACAGGAAGCACGTCAAGTATCATCCAGTCAACCCGGTTGCCTGACTTTCTGAAAGCCTCAATAACTTCAAGACGCTTAATAATGCGGGTCTTCTTTTGACCGCTGGCTGTCTGAAGCTCTGCTCTCAGCTCCTTGGAAAGAGCCTCAATATCAACATCACGAAGCAGTTCACGGATAGCCTCCGCACCCATACCAACGCGAAATTCGTTTTCATAAAGCTCGTAATATTCGTTATACTGTCTTTCAGAAAGAACCATACCCTTTTGCAGGGGGGTCATTCCGGGATCAAGCACAACATTTTCAGCGAAATAGAGTACCTGTTCAAGCTGCTTTGGAGACATATCAAGCACAAGTGCCATGCGAGAGGGTATCGCCTTGAAATACCAGATATGGGAAACGGGAGCCGCAAGCTCAATATGACCCATTCTTTCACGGCGAACCTTCTTTGTTGTAACGTCAACTCCGCATTTTTCGCACTTGACGATCTCTTTATTATGAGAATTTTTGTACTTTCCGCACATACAAGCGCCGTCCTTGGTTGGGCCAAAGATGCGCTCACAGAAAAGTCCTCCAACCTCAGCTTTGAGGGTTCTGTAATTTATAGTTTCAGGCTTAGTAACCTCACCGTATGACCACTCGCGTATCATTTCGGGAGAGGCAAGACTGATTTTTATAGAAGCAAATTCATTATGTTCCATATATATACCTCTTCTCATCGATCAAAAATTATCGTCAAAATCAACGTTATCGTCGAGAGCGTCAAGACCGAAGTCTTCTTCTGCATAAACCTCGTCTTCATCGCTGTCCACAGCGATATCTTCGCCGTTTTCATCTGTCAGAGTATAGGAATCATAAAGTTCCTTGGTTTCAACGCCGCGTTCAAAGTCCTCGTCGTCAAGTCTGAGTTCCGATCTGCGCTTATAGGGCAGCGGATCATCCTCATTGCAAAGAGTTGAAAGCTGTATCTCCTCGCCGTTCTTATCCAGAACTCTAACGTCAAGCGCAAGAGACTGGAGCTCTTTAACAAGAACCTTAAAGGATTCGGGAACGCCGGGAGTGGGAATGTTCTGACCCTTGATAATAGCCTCATAAGCCTTGCGGCGGCCTGTGATATCGTCACTCTTAACGGTGAGTATCTCCTGGAGGGTATATGCCGCACCGTAAGCCTCAAGTGCCCAAACCTCCATCTCTCCGAAACGCTGACCGCCAAACTGAGCCTTACCGCCAAGTGGCTGCTGAGTTACGAGAGCGTATGGACCGTTAGAACGAGCATGGATCTTATCATCAACAAGGTGGTGGAGCTTGAGATAATACATGATCCCAACCGTAACAGGGTTATCAAAGGGCTCACCGGTACGTCCGTCATAAACTATGCGCTTACCGTCGATAACTCTGAGAAGTCCTGCTTCATATAGCTCCTTCCACTCCTCTGTTTCGCTTGTAACAGAGGCATCAAGTCTCTGCAGATCCTGCTTGCCCTCTTCTGTGGTAACGATCTTAAAGACCGCTTTGCCGTCAACATTCTCACCGGGGAGGATCTCACGGGAGTAGCCTGCCATTTGGAGACATTCTATAATATCCTTTTCGTTTGCACCGTCAAAAACAGGTGTCATGATCTTCCAGCCCAGCTTCTTTGCGGCAATACCAAGGTGCACTTCAAGCACCTGACCGATATTCATTCGGGAAGGAACGCCCAGAGGGTTGAGCACGATATCAAGAGATGTTCCGTCCGGAAGGAATGGCATATCCTCGGGAGGCAGGATTCTTGACACAACACCCTTGTTACCGTGGCGGCCCGCCATTTTGTCACCCACAGAAATCTTACGTTTCTGAGCAAGATAAACGCGAACGACCTTGTTTACGCCTGTAGGCAGATCGTCGCCGTTTTCACGTGAGAACACCTTAACGTCAACAACAATACCGGATTCACCGTGAGGAACACGGAGAGAAGTATCTCTCACCTCTCTTGCCTTTTCACCGAAGATAGCTCTGAGCAGTCTTTCTTCAGCAGTCAGCTCTGTCTCACCCTTAGGAGTGATCTTACCGACGAGAATGTCGCCGGCTCTGACCTCTGTACCCTTTTTGATGATACCGTCAGCATTAAGATCCTTGAGAGCATCGTCACCAACATTGGGGATCTCTCTTGTGATCTCCCCCGGACCCAGCTTTGTATCTCTGGATTCGTGAGAATATTCTTCTATGTGAAGTGAAGTATAAACATCGTCACGAACCAGACGCTCGTTAAGAAGAACCGCATCCTCGTAGTTATAGCCTTCCCAGGTCATAAAGCCAATGAGGGCGTTTTTACCGAGAGAGACCTCGCCGTTAGATGTTGCGGGACCGTCAGCAATAACCTGTCCGCGTTCAACACGTTCTCCGCAGGCAACGATCGGTCTCTGATTTATGCAAGTACCCTGGTTGGTACGCTTGAACTTAATAAGCTTATATATATCCTTTGTTCCCTCATCGGTTCTCACAACGATAGAGTCTGCATCAACCTTTTCAACATAGCCTTCAGTCTTTGCAAGAACAACAACGCCGGAGTCGCAAGCTGCCTGATATTCCATACCTGTTCCAACGATAGGAGCATCGGTAACCATCAGCGGCACAGCCTGCTTCTGCATGTTGGATCCCATGAGCGCACGGGTATTATCGTCATTTTCAAGGAAGGGAATGCTGGCTGTTGCAACAGAAACAACCATTTTAGGAGAAACGTCGATAAGGTCAACTCTGCTTGCCTCTATCTCAATAAAGTCAGCCTTATCACGGGCGGTAACCTTCTTATTTACAAACTTACCGTTCTCGTCGATAGGCTCATTTGCCTGAGCGATAACATATTTATCCTCAACGTCGGCAGTCATGTAAATGACCTCATCGGTAACATAGCTCTCTATCTCGCCGTCCTTGCCCTGAGCGTGTTTAACCACACGGTAAGGAGCCTCAATAAAGCCGTAGTCACTTATGCGCGCGTAGGTAGAAAGGTAGGAAATAAGACCGATATTAGGACCTTCGGGAGTCTCGATAGGACACATTCTTCCGTAATGAGTATAGTGAACGTCACGAACGTCAAAGGAAGCACGGTCACGTGAAAGACCGCCGGGGCCGAGAGCCGAAAGACGTCTCTTATGAGTAAGCTCTGCCAGAGGGTTGGTCTGATCCATAAACTGAGAGAGCTGAGAAGAACCGAAAAATTCTCTTATTGCAGTTGCAACGGGACGGATGTTGATAAGAGCCTGGGGAGTGAGCTTCTCATTATCCTGAGTTGTCATTCTCTCCTTAATTATCTTGTCCATTCTTGTAAAGCCGATGCGCATCTGGTTCTGGAGCTGTTCGCCAACAGAACGGATGCGGCGGTTGCCAAGGTGGTCGATATCATCGGTCTCACCAACGTCGTGAGAAAGGCCGAGGATATAGTTGATAGTTGCAAAGATATCGTCCTTTGTAACGTGCTTGGGGCAGAGCTCAGCAATTCTGCGCTTTGCCGCCTCCTTTATTGCTTCAACATCGCCGCCGCACTCTTCCATAATCTCAAGAAGAACAGCAGTTCTGACCTTTTCCTTTATACCGCAGTCGGCAAGATCAAAGCCGAGAAGATACTCAGGCTCGATAGTATTGTTGCCAAACACCTTAACAACGCTTCCGTCGTCAAGCATAATCTTAACTGCGTTTACAGCGTTGTGCTCAATGTTTGCAGCCTTCTCTGCATCCATAACCTCGCCTGCCTCATAGAGCACTTCGCCGGTAATGGGGCTTACAACAGTCTCTGCAAGCTTGTAGCCGCGAATACGGCTGGCAACAGACATCTTCTTGTCAAATTTATAGCGTCCGACAGGAGCAATATCATAGCGTTTGGGATCAAAGAAATAATTGTTGATAAGGGTCTGAGCACTCTCAACAAGAGGAGGCTCGCCGGGACGAAGCTTTTTATAGATCTCTTTTAGAGCTTCAACACCGGGAGATGTCCTGTTGCGCGCGGCAAGCTCTTCGGACTCGTCCTTTTCAAAAGTGACAACGAGCTTTTCCTCTTCGCCAAACATCTCATAAATATCCTCGCGACTCTCAACACCGAGAGCACGTATAAACATAGTAACGGGGAGCTTGCGGTTTTTATCTATGCGAACATAGAACACACCGTTTACATCGGTTTCATATTCGAGCCAAGCACCACGATAAGGAATTATCTGAGCAGTGTACGTCTTTTTACCGGATTTATCAATATCCGAGGCAAAATACATACCGGGAGAACGCACGATCTGCGAAACGATAACTCTCTCAGCACCGTTGATAACAAAGGTGCCGTTGTCTGTCATGAGCGGAAAATCACCCATGTAGATATCGGTCTGCTTTATTTCGCCTGTCTGCTTGTTTGTGAGTCTCACATTAACTCTGAGGGGAGCTGCGTAGTTGGCGTCTCTCTCCTTACATTCTTCAACAGGATATTTGGGAGTTGGATCGATCGTGTAAGAAAGAAAATCGATCTGAAGATTTCCGGAATAGTCTGTTATTGGGGAAACATCCCTAAGAACTTCTCCAAGACCTTCTTCGAGGAACCACTTATAGGATTTTGTCTGCACCTCAAGAAGATTGGGAAGCTCCAGAGTTGTACGAGCCTTTGAAAAGCTCATCCTCACGTTTTTTCCAAGCCGTTGTTCTTTGATAACCATGAAAAAACTCTCCTTTTTGTTTACTAACCTTTTTGCGTGTCCGAAAACGCTATCCGGCCTTGCCGGGCATAGTTTTTTTCACTCTTTGTCCCATCACATTTTCCAGTGATTTTCGCCTCAGAACTGCAAAAATGCGCATACTGAAGCAATTATAATTATAGAATAAAATTATACCATATTTCATCTTGCTTTGTCAAGGAATATTTGCGCATTTTAATGCACAAAATAAACGAATTATCAAATCGCTTTTAGGTGATAATGACGATTTTGTTTTTTTCTGTAACTTTATCTTTGCCAAATTGTATTTTTTTTGTAAATTTGTTCAAGCCTTTTCGCACAAGAAAAAGCATTTATAAATTTTTTTAAGTTTTTTTGAAAAAACACTTGCATTTTGGAAGAAGTTGTGGTATTATATGTATCTGTAATGGTATGTAATGCGTTTCCACACCCTCTCAGGTGGATACGCACTCAATCTAAACGTAAATATTAAGGGAGGTGAATGATATGCCGAATATCAAATCCGCAAAGAAGCGTGTAAAGGTTACCGCAGCTAAAACAATGCAGAACAAGATCTTCCGCACTTCTCTCAAAACCGAGATGAAGAAGTATGAGGCAGCAGTTGCTGCAGGCGACAAGACGGCAGCAGAAGCAGCTTACAAGGCAGCAGTTAAGAAGATCGACAAGGCAGCATGCCGTGGTATCATCCATAAGAATGCAGCCGCTCACAAGAAGAGCCAGTTTACAAAGAAGCTTGCTTCGATGTAATTAAAGCAAAAGAAAATTCGGACGGCAACTTGCGTAAAGCCGTCCTTTTCTTTTTATCTCTCTAAGGAGGAGAAATATGATATACAGTAATATATGCCAGTTGGTCGGAGGCACTCCCCTTTTTGAACCAAAAAAGCTCCGGGGAAAGCACTCCCTTGACGCAAGAATATTCTGCAAGCTTGAATATTTAAACCCTGCAGGAAGCATTAAAGACAGAGCAGCCCTTAATATGATCGAGGACGCCGAGGAAAAGGGGCTTTTGAAAAAAGGCTCGGTGATAATTGAGCCAACAAGCGGGAACACAGGAATAGGACTTGCCGCAATAGGAGCAAACAAAGGCTATAAAGTGATTCTCACAATGCCAGACACAATGAGTGAAGAGCGCAGGCTTTTGCTCTCTGCATACGGAGCGGAAATAGTGCTCACAAAAGGCGAAGACGGCATGGCAGGAGCAGTTAGAGCTGCAGAAGAAATCGCCGCCGTTACGCCAAACAGCTTTATTGCAGGTCAATTCAGCAATAAGGCAAACGCCGAAGCTCATTTTAAAACAACCGGTCCTGAGATATATAGAGATCTCGACGGAAAGGTTGATATCCTTGTTGCAGGTGTTGGAACAGGCGGCACTATCAGCGGTCTTGCAAGATATTTCGCTTCAAAAAGCGCAGACACAAGGATCGTTGCAGTTGAGCCCTCTGCTTCTCCGCTGCTCTCCGAAGGCAAGAGCGGCCCCCACGGTTTGCAGGGCATCGGAGCTAATTTTGTTCCGGAGCTGGTAGACACCTCTCTTATAGACGAGATAATGAAGATCAGCGAAGAAGAAGCCTACTGTGCCGCAAGAGAGCTGGCAGAAATCGAAGGCATACTCACGGGCATCACCTCAGGTGCTGCTCTTTATGCCGCAATAAAGCTGGCAAGACTCAGCGAAAACAAAGGCAAAAATATTGTTGTAATCCTGCCCGACACGGGTGACAGATATCTTTCAACGCCACTGTATCGCAAATAAATATCCCAATAAACAATGCCGTGATCCTCATAGAACGATCACGGCATTATTGTTTATATCAAGCTTTTTTGGAGGATACAGTGCTATCAGAGGTGGCAAAAGACAATACGCTCTTTAAGATCACTGCAAAAGCAGGTCCAAGTATCATTCCAAGAAAGCCAAACAGTTTAAAGCCTGCATAGATTGCAAACAAAGTGAGCAAAGGATGGAGTCCCAGACTTCCGCCCACTATCTTTGGCTCTGATATCTGTCTTACAACAGCTATGCAGGTATAAACTATCAAAAGTCCTATACCCATATAATAATTACCCGAAAAGATCAGCACCGCTGCCCAAGGGATAAGCACACTGCCTGCCCCCAGCACCGGCAAAATGTCAATAATAGCTATAAGAGCTGCAAGCAGCAACGCATAATCTATCTTCAAAAGGCTAAGCCCCACAAACAGCTCGCCAAATGTCAAAAGCAGGATAAGGCAATATGCCCTCAGATATTTGAGAGTAGCATCGAAAAAGCGTTTTTTCGCCACAGCCAGCTTTTGAGAAACAGAATAGGGCAAAACAGCTCTGATGCCCGAATAGATAATATCCAGATCGGTGCAAAAATAAAAGCTTGATATAAGTGTAACAAGAACAAAAAGAATAAATGAAGGAAAAGCACCAATAAGCCTTCCAAGCAAAACAGGAATATTTGAGCTGAGCTTTTCAGTGACCCCCGATATAATATCCGAAGCAAAGGCATCAATGCGCTCTCTTATACCGTCAAGCTCATCCCCGCCAAGAAAAGGAATATGCTCGCTGAGGCTTTGGGCAAAATCCAAGGCCTGCCCCACCATTTCACCAACATGCGCCGAATCTACAAATAAGCGATCCATAAGTCTTCGTATTTCAGAAATCAGTCTGTCAAAGGCCAATATTAAAAGAAGAGCTGTCAATATCAAGAAAAGCAGCAGAATTATTACAGAAGCCGCCTTGCTCTTTTTTTTGCTTCCACCCGATATTTTCTTTGCAAGTGGCACTATAAGAGAGGCTAAAAGCCACCCGATCAAAAACGGAAGCAGTACAGCAAGACCGTATCTGATAAAAAAGTATAAAACCACCGCGCCGAATATTAAACAAATAAGTATTGAGGCCGCTCCCACAACCCGCCGTTCAAAAGTATCATATTTCATAAAAACACCTGCCTTATATGAATTATACGCATACGGCAATGATTTTTTTCAATTAAAATAAAAATACTCAATATTAACATTGACAATAAAAATCAAATATGATAGAATAGTAAGGTATTTTGTCAAACAAAATTCTGCAAAAACTGTTATATACCGATAGTTGATTCCTACTTTATTGTTAACAAACAAGCAAAGGAGAGTAGTATTGAAAAAGAAACTGACCTTAACACTTCTTGCATTACTTATCATAGCACTTATCGCCTGTCAAAAACAACCAACAGGAGCAGAAGTTCAGGGCAGCGACTCACAGTCTGCTGACGATACTGTTATCGAAAAGCCTGCCGACACAGAGTCTCCCGCGCCAACGGAGGATAAACAGCCATATAATTTCACAACTGATCCGCTTTTATATGAAGCCGTGCCCGAAAAGGAATACGGCCTTAGCGAAAACAGCGAAAAAAAGCCCTGTGGCTTTGAGCTTGAAGGAATATTGAGAAGTGCAACAGGCACAGCACTAAACCTTATAGTTGAGTGGAAGGCGATAAGAAACGAGGGAGAAAATTTTGCAACTCTCACATTTGACACCGCCGTGGAGCACGGGGCTCTATACTGCCAGAACTTTATAGGAAGCTTTCTCGTAAACGGAGAAGAATTCTTTTTCATGTCCCCAATCTATGAATATAATAGTAAAGCTCTCACAAGAGAATGGCTTTGCCCGATATCGGTGCAGATCCCCTGCGGATACGGAGAGGAAAAGCTGATAGAAATTGCTGCCAGCTGGACCTTTGAGGGTAAATACGAGGGCAGGAGCTTTAAAGGTCTCGAGCTTAATGCAAAGCTCCCGATAGGCGAAAAATATGCGGCTCTGAAAGAAAACGTAAGCTATGAGATGGAGAATATACTACAGCGTCCGGAGCTTCCCGAAGGATGCGAGGTCACTTCTCTTGCAATAGTTCTCAATCACCTTGGATTTGATGTTGCCCATACATATCTTGCAGATAATTATCTTGAGCAAGGCCCCGTGGGCAAAACGAGCTTCTATGAAAAAAATATCGGCAACCCAAGAGAATCCGGAAAATCCTGGGGCTGCTATTCACCCGTTATAGTTAAAACAGCAAATAAATATCTGGCTGATATGGAGAGCTATCTGAGAGCCTATAATTATACAGGCTATGATATAAGCGAGGTTTATTATCAGCTATCTATGGGTCATCCAGCTATAGTTTGGGTAACAATGGATTTTGCCGAGCCATATTTAAAATCACCTTGGACTGTTGAGGGACAGAAGCTATGGTGGAAATATCCCCTGCACTGCGTGGTTCTTTCAGGTTACGATATAAAAAACCAAACCGTGACCCTGACAGATCCGCTCAAAAACTCCCCTGTTACAATAGATATGAAAACATTTGAGATGCGCTGGAGGCAAATGGAATCTCAGGCTGTGGTGCTTAAGATGAGCAGACCTATATCACAATAATTAAACAAAAAGATCCGTCATAACCGACGGATCTTTCTGTTTTTATTTTAACCATGATAACTTTTTATATATTCCGAAGGTGACATGTTTACCACCTTTTTAAATGTATTGGAAAAATAATACACATTATCAAATCCACAGCGCAATGCTATTTCAGATATACTGTATGTTGTTCCAACAAGAAGCCGCTTTGCTTTTTTGATACGTTCATTTAAAATAAATCCGCCAACCGATACATCAAAGTGCCGCCTGAATTTAAAATTCAGTGTTGAAGCGTTTGTACCGACGCTTCGACAAATATCCTCAATAAGTATTTTTTCGCCGATATTTTCTGCAATATAAGATACCGCAGAACTCACAAGATCATCATAAGATTTTTTATCTTCAAAAAGCTCATTGACAGGCTCCTGTTCAAAACGTATCTGAAACAGAATATCAAGCAAAAGATGTTCTCTATACCCCACCGATATGGAGCTGTCATTCATGATCGTCTGCTCTATTGCCAAAATGCTGGAAATAAAACGCCTCTCGTCCTTAAATTTTATTTTTCCGTAAGGTATACTGAAGGAATATGGGCAACTTGGATTTTCCGCAAATTTTATATATACAAACTCAATGGGTTTAAGTACATTCCTGTTGAAAAATATATAGTCGGTTAGAATAACACAATCCCCCACACCGATCTTCTCTTTAATGCCGCCAATCTCAATTTCAAAATTTCCTTTTTTCAGATAAAACAGTGCGTATGTTGGCTGATAACCTTCAAGGATATCAAATTGATCTCGGCTGGATATTCTCGATTCTATAATTTTAAATGGAAACAGCATCTTTTTTAGCCCTCAGAATTGTTGAATTTTATAAATATAATTTTAGCATATTGTATTCAGCTTGTCAATAAAAAATGCTATAATGATTTAAAATAAAATGAAAGGAACTAAAAATATGTCAAAAACAGTTTTTGAAATTCAAAAAGAGTACGCTTGCGATGTTCTTGTGTGCGGAGGAGGTGTCAGCGGATTCGCCTCGGCAGTTTCAGCCGCAAGAAACGGTGCAAAGACCATACTGATCGAATCCGGAGGCTTTCTTGGCGGAACTGCAACAAAGGGGTTGGTGGGTCCTTTTATGACCTGCTATGATTCCAAAGGAGAAGAAAGAATAATAAAAGGACTGTATAAAGAGCTGGAAGAACGCCTTGTTTCAGAGAACGGTGCTATACCTGCAAGTGCTTGCCCCGGCGGCGATAGTCGCAGCGCATACCGTCCAACGGGACATATAGGAGTTCTGCCCTTCGACTATGAAAAGCTGAAAACAGTAATGGAAGAAATGTGCCTGGAGAGCGGCGTCAAACTGCTTTACCACACAGTAGTGATCGGCTGCGATACCGAAAACAATAACATCTCACGTGTTTATGCCGCCGATAACAACAATATAATTTCAATAAGCGCAAAGATGTTCATAGACACAACAGGTAGTGCCGCCCTTGCTTATAAGGCTGGTGCAGAAACTATGCGCGGCAACGATGACGGAATCCTTCAAACCGCCTCAACCTTTTTTATCATTTCGGGTGTAGACAAAAAGGCTCTGGACGAACATATGAAAGAAAATGAGGAAATGCGCTCACGCTACTTTATGGATATTATCGAAGAGGGTCAAAAGGACGGCAGTTTTCCTTGCGGAACACAAAAGCTGCGCATTTTTGAAAACCCGGACGGCAATTGGACGGTAAATATGGCACAGGTGGATGAGCAGTTCAACGAGCTTGACGGCGAAGCTATCACAAAAGCAGAAATTGAACAGCGCAATCAAATATTTAAGATAATTGATTTTATGAGAAAAAACATCAAACCACTCAGTGATATAAAGCTGGTTTCAACTGCCTCTGATATAGGCATAAGAGAAAGCCGCCGCATAGTGGGAAAAACAGTTTTCTGTCTTGATGATATTAAAAATGCTCACAAATTTGATGACCGCATAGCGGTTTGCGCAAACTCCATAGATATACATCAGAAAAATTGTGTCAGCTATACTGCTCACAGTGGAAAAAATTATTATATTCCGCTCTCCTGCCTGATTTCGAAAAATATTGACAACTTGCTCACCGCAGGCAAGAGTCTTTCCGCCGACAAATATGCGTTTGCAGCAGTTAGAGTTATGCCGCCCTGCATTGCAATGGGAGAGGCTGCGGGAACAACTGCGGCTCTTGCAGCAAAATATTCTGCCACTGCCTCTGATGTTTCATACAAAGAGGTGCAGGAAATACTTATCAAAAACGGGGCTTATCTTGGTTGATGCTGAAAACTGGAAAAAAACAATAAGGAAAAACATAAAATGTATAAATTATTTATGAATTTTGAAAATCCTACCGAGGAATTTGTGGGTGAAAAAAAATCTGTACAGGGATTTGCCATTCACGGCAATACAGGCTTTATACTTTTTCACACAGGGATCTGCGCCGCATATGATCTTTTGAACCGAAACCAAACGCCACTGGGGGTTTTCAAGCTTGGCTCATATAACACAGGCGATCCTGATTCACGTTATACAAATCATGCAAACGATGCAATGTTTGGCCCGGCACTGCCGGGGGAAGAATTTCCTCTTTTGTATGTAACAGCAGGCAATAGCGGCGATTCGGATGAAAAAGGTTATATATCATATTGCGCAGTTGAGCAAATACGCAAAACAAACGGCACTTACAGTGCCGAAACCATTCAAAGAATATACTATAATAACACGGGAATTGAAAACACCCCATATAAAACACCGGGGTGGGGCTGGCCGGCGGCCCTTGTGGATACCGAGGGCGGTTGGTACTATTTGTTTTCGGCAAAGTACCGCACAAAAAGACAATACTATCGCCCCGACAACGTATATATCATAACAAAGTTCCCATTGCCCTCTCCGGCAGCAGGTGATGTAACACTATACCCCTCTGATATCGCCGATCAGTTTGAGCTTCCCTTCAATGCTTTTGCCACTCAGGGAGGGACAATAAAAGACGGAAAGATCTGGTATATGTTTGGCTTTGGAAATGAAAATTATCCCGATGCCCTAAACGTAATTGACCTTGAAAAAAAGGAATATTCACTTTGTGAGGATCTATCCAACACTCCATTCGGAAATACCGAAGTGGAATGTTGTGCATTTTGGGGCAACAAACTTCTCATTAACACTCAAAGCAAAAAAATATACGAAAAGCTTTAAAAATATACAGACTGCTTAGCCCTTGGCTAAAGCAGTCTGTATTTTTATTTAGTCCCTAAATATCGCTTTTTAAGCCTTTATAGCCTATTCCTGAGCTGAACACACAGTCGGCTAATTTTATTGGCTCAAAAATGCAAAAAAAGCAGGAGCTTTTTTACTGCTGCTCGGCACCGCACCATTTACAAAACATAATTTTCCCTCACGGAAAAAATTTATAATTAAATATTCATTATTCTATCACATCCGGAACCATTATTTGTGATTACCAAGCTTATTTTGATAAAAAAAGCGTTCCACCATAGGCAAAACGCTTTTAACGTCAAAAGGGAATCTTGCGATTCCCTTTTTAGTATAATATATTTAATTACTTATACTTGCGCTTTCTTGCAGCCTCTGACTTCTTCTTACGCTTAACACTAGGCTTTTCATAGTGTTCTCTTTTGCGAAGCTCGGTGAGGACGCCGGATCTTGCGCACTGACGCTTAAAACGACGAAGTGCACTATCAAGTGTCTCGCCATCTTTAACTCTGATTTCTGCCATTCTATATCCCTCCCTCCGCTTTAGGCCAAGAGAAAATAAATCTCTTTTGATATTATACAGCATTAACATCAAAAAGTCAATACAAAATTAGAATTTTTTTGAGGTTTTTTTCAATTTTGGTCAAAACTTTATTTCACAACAATGTTTACTATCTTGTTGGGCACGGCAATTTCCTTGATTATTGTTTTGCCTTCAATGAGAGGAAGTATCTTTTCGTCAGCCTTTGCCGCCGCTATAGCATCATCCTTCGGGCAATCACGGGGAAGAAGAATTGTTGCGCGGAGCTTTCCGTTTATCTGTACTGCGATCTCAACACTTGCGTCAACCGTCTTTGCCTCATCATATTCGGGCCAAGGAGCAAGTGAACAGAAGCCCTCTCCGCCCTTTGATTCCCAGATCTCTTCACAAATATGAGGTGCAAATGGGCAAAGCAAACGAATGAGTATCATCAGCTCATCTACTGTGAGAGCACCCACAGAGTTGATCTCATTCACCAGTTCCATCATAGCCGCAATAGCAGTGTTAAACTTCATATCCTCAATATCAGAGGAGACCTTCTTTATCGTCTTATTAAAAGGCACTTCCAGCTTCTCGGTAACACCGCTACCCTTTGCCATTCCAGCAAGGTCTGCTATCTTTTCGAGGAATCTCTTACAGCCCATAACGCTGCTTTCAGACCAAGGAGCGGCACTGCCGTATTCACCCATAAAGAGGATATAAGTACGGAGAGCGTCCGCGCCCAGCTTCTCAACAACATCATTGGGGTCAATAACATTTCCTCTTGACTTACTCATCTTAACGCCGTCAGGACCGAGAATAAGTCCCTGCGCGGTTCTCTTTGCATAAGGCTCTTTGGTTGGAACTTCACCGATATCATAAAGGAATCTATGCCAGAAACGGGAATAGATCATATGTCTTGTAACATGCTCCATACCGCCGTTATACCAGTCAACGGGAAGCCAATATTTAAGCTTATCCATATCGGCAATTCCTGTCGCGCATTTTGGGTCGATATAGCGCAGGAAGTACCAGGAAGAACCTGCCCACTGTGGCATTGTATCTGTCTCTCGCCTTGCTTTGCCGCCGCACTTCGGGCACTTGCAATTAACAAATTCTTCTATCTTTGCAAGGGGGCTCTCGCCATCCTTACCGGGCTCAAATTCCTTTACGGGAGGAAGTCTCAAAGGAAGCTCCTCATATGGAACGGGAACCATACCGCATTCGGGGCAATGAACTATCGGGATAGGCTCGCCCCAATATCTCTGGCGGTTGAAAGCCCAGTCCTTCATCTTATACTGAACGCCCTCTTGGCCAATACCTTTTTCTTCGAGATATTCAAGCATACGCTTGATGGAGTCCTTTTTATTTGTAAAGCCGTTGAGAAAATCGGAATTGATCATTTCTCCGTCGCCTGCATAAGCGGCAGTGCTGATATCGCCGCCCTTAATCACCTCCACGATATCAAGACCAAACTTCTTTGCGAAATCATAGTCTCTTTCGTCATGAGCGGGGACTGCCATGATCGCGCCTGTACCGTAGCCCATCATAACATAATCTGCAATGAAGATCGGTATCTCCTTGCCTGTTATGGGATTGATAGCGGTCATACCGTCAATGCAAACGCCTGTCTTATCCTTGACCAGCTGTGTTCTCTCAAATTCAGTTTTCTTTGCACACTCACTGCGATAAGCCTTGATAGCATCCATATTTCCGATACGGTCTGCCAGCTTATCGATCATGGGATGCTCGGGGGCAATAACCATGAAGGTAACACCAAAGAGAGTGTCCGGACGTGTTGTATAAATACGAAGTGTTTCGTCAGTGCCCGCAATGGGGAAATTAACAAAAGCACCGGAAGACTTACCGATCCAGTTTACCTGCTGCTGAATGACCTGTGGCAAATAATCAAGTCCTTCAAGCCCCTGCAAAAGCTTATCAGCATATTTTGTGATTCTCAGATACCAAACATCCTTGGATTTCTGAACGATATCACTATGGCAGATATCGCACTTGCCTCCCTGAGAGTCCTCATTAGAAAGAACAACTTTGCAAGAAGGACAGTAGTTAACAAGAGCGTTGTCTCTAAAAGCAAGTCCGTTTTCAAACAGCTTCAGAAAGATATACTGTGTCCACTTATAGTAATCTTCTTCCGTTGTGTCGATAACTCTTGTCCAGTCAAAAGAAAATCCGACCTTTTTAAGCTGAGAGGTAAATTTTTCTATATTTCTGTCGGTAACGATTCTGGGATGAACGCCTGTCTTTATTGCAGTGTTCTCAGTTGGAAGTCCATAAGCATCAAAGCCAATGGGAAAAAGGACATTATAGCCCTGCATCCTTCTTTTTCTCGAAACCACCTCAAGGCCGCTGTATGCCTTTATGTGGCCAACGTGCATACCTGCACCCGAGGGATAAGGGAATTCTACAAGTCCATAAAACTTAGGCTTATCAGACTTATCCTGTGCCTCAAAAATGTGAGCCTCCTCCCATTTCTTTTGCCATTTGCTTTCGATTTCTGTGAAATTATACTTCATTATCTGCTCCTATATATTATGTCAAAAATTATTCTGCATCTTCGCTTGCTTCCTCGCGTTTTTCACGATAGAGCTTATCAAGGTTATAAAACTCTCTTGCCTCACGGCTGAAAACATGAACCACAACTCTTCCATAGTCAAGCAGTACCCATGTTCCGTTTCCTCTTCCCTCATAATTGAGGAGAGGTACAGAACAAAGTCCAAGCTGATATTCCACCTCGTCCGCAAGAGTTCTGATATGAGTATTTGAATTTCCGCTCACAAGAACAAAATAGTCTGAGATATCTGTTTTATCAGCAACATAAAGGACCTTTATATCCTTACCCTTTTTATTATCAAGAATTTCCGCCGCCTTTTCTGCAATAACCTTTGGCTCAGCATCTTCAAGGCAAACAACATTTATATTTTCTTCCATATTTGATATATCCTTTTCTTAAAATTCATCATCCGAAGTATCATCAGCGATATTTGTATTTCCGGTTTCTGCCGGATCAACCGGGGGTTCAGTATCCGGTGTGTCTGTATCCACACTGTCTGTATCGGCACTATCGGTATCTGCACTGTCTGTATCGGTGCTTCCCATATCGGGAGGAGTGTTTACAACAGGCTTATCCTTTGTGGGCGGAATATAGATTCCCTCGCCGTCCACCTGGTTTCCAACATAGATATTAGTCCGGCTGTCTGTGTTATATATCTTCATCATATAATCCACATCGGGATTTGTAAACATCTTGTTTGGGTCAAAAATACTCTCCGGAATATCCTGATCATAAACGTTAATATAGGTATTTATCGCATCCAGCATTGCGCTTTTGCTGAGAACATAATACCAGGTTCCACGGGTTTCATATTCTCTGACGCTGCTGCCGGGGAGAGTAAGCATGGTCAGCTTGTCCAGATCTATCGAAAGCACCTTTTCAGCAAAGTAGATATACTCCTTAAGAGTGAGATTTGTGTTTACGTGCTTTATCATCTGCGTGCATATCTGCGTAACAGTTTCAAGATTGATGCTGTTTACAAATTTCTTCATAAATGCAGTCATAAACAGCTTTTGCGCATCTGTTCTGCCAATGTCGGCTGTGGCCCAACCGCTCCTGAAACGAACAAACTGTTCGGCCTTTAAGTCGGAGGCCAAGCGGTCTTAGGAAG
>JAZNCT010000046.1:0-2029 GCA_045587665.1 Eubacteriales bacterium | reverse complement strand
GGATCATTGCAAACATCTTTTTCATTTTCATTCTAATAACCTCCTTCTGGGTCCTGCGAATGCAGCGGCTTACAGTTGCTTTAACAAATTACTGTAAGATTGTTGACAATTATAATTCTACATTCAAAAATTGTCAACTGTGAAAAAGTGACAACACTTCCGCAAATACTCTGTTCATTGTGTCTATTATGACGAATGCCCCGTTTTACAGACAGAAAACTCTGCACTTCCGCCAAATTACCTACCCAAATATCGGGGAAAACGGCCCCTCCGTCTTCGGATTATTTCCGGAGAGTCCCGGCCCGCACGGCCCCGGCTGCCAGTCCCCTCTCCCTTCCTCTCCACCTCAAAAGTGTCAACTTGACAAATCAGCCGGGCCTTTTCACCCCAGCTGCCTTCGCACATCCCCCGCCCGGGCTCTTCCGAAACCGGCGGCGGCTGCGTCTTGGTCCCAAAATGAAGATTTTTGCAAATTTTTCTCCCGGATATGAAAGAAAATGCTTGACAAGCGCCTCTTTGTGCGATATAATGACTTTCGCTGTGACGGACGGTTAGCTCAGCTGGTATGAGCACCTGCTTGACGTGCAGGGGGTCACAGGTTCGAGTCCTGTACCGTCCACCATATATGAAGAATCCGAACTTTTTTCCGATTGGAAAGACGTTCGGATTTTTTATTTATATCAAAGACGTCGCTTTTTGATATTTTACTGAATGATATAAAATGCCAAAGAACCCCCTGTGCTTTTAATAAGCGCAGGGGGTTCCTGGTTTTATGGAAAAGGAGAGAAACCCTCGCGGGTTATTTCTCCGCAAGGCTGTTTTTTGCCTGGGCGAGCATGAGCTTTATTCTGTTCAGCTGGTTTACTTCCGAAGCCCCGGGGTCATAATCAACGGCAACAATATTTGCCTGCGGATAAGTTTTTTTCAAAGCTTTTATAAGAAAGCTGATATGATGCTCTACGGCTTGAGTTGTAAGACAATCGAGTGTAAGAGTTCCGAGGTATGGCTCTATATGGGTTTCGGAAAGATGGACATACCGTGAATATGTTGATTCCTTTATTCGCATCCTGGACATAGCAAGCCAATCATGCAAAATGTCCCTATACTTTGTTTTGCGTCGCGCTGTGTCTTTGCCTTGAGCAAAAGCTATTCGATCATCAATTAGCTTTTGCTTAACATCGGAATATGTTTTTCCGTAAACATACGCATACTTGGTCTTGCCGTCAGCAAGATGTCCCTTGATATAACGGCCTTCCCAACGGCCATCTTTTCTTCTGTAGATGTTTTCGCCTTTTTTGGCATATCAGATACTCCTCTCAAATGACCATTGCTGACGGCGACTATGACGGCGTTGAGAGCAGACAATTATAGCTCTATTGACAGTAGCTCCCCATTCACATTCCCTTATCGTAAAGATAAAAATTTACCCGCATTTAAAGCGCGACATATTGACAAATCCGACAACAATTTATAGAATTATAGTAATCAGTTTTGTCGATTTTTGGATTATTAAAGTTAGATATTTCACGAAAAAAAGGAGAAGTTTTGAATGGGCAACTCGATTGAAAATAAAGCTCTGAATAAAGAAAATTTGCTTAAAATTATGACAGACAATTTGCCTGCGTTAAGAGCGAAGCTCGGCTTGTCCCAAGATGAGGTCAGCAATCTTATAGGCATTTCGAGACAGACATACTGTGCCATCGAGACTCAGAAACGGAAAATGTCTTGGAACAACTTTATTTCTTTATTATTCCTCTTTTGGTACAACGAAAAAACGCAGGTGTTGGTTAGTGCGATTGATGTGTTCCCCGAAGAATTGCAGACCACTTTGAGTTGTGGCAATCAAGGGAATCCCGTTTCAAAGTAAAGGCAGAAGATAAGGAGGAGCCAAAATGAAAGCAGGTCAACCAAATTTCATTGAACGATACTTTGAAATACGTTCATCTGGATCAACTATTAGAACTGAAATACTTGCCGGATTAACGACGTTCTTTGCAATGTCATATATCCTTTTCATCAACCCAAGTGT
>JAZNCT010000045.1:0-9300 GCA_045587665.1 Eubacteriales bacterium | reverse complement strand
CCAAAACCACCGAAGCCACCGCCAAAACCGCCGCCGAACAGATCATCGAAAATATCTCCGAAGATATCTCCCATATCTCCGCCGTTAAAATCCCATCCGCCGGCACCCGCACCGCCATTTTCAAAAGCAGCATGGCCAAACTGGTCATACTGGCGGCGCTTATCAGCATCACTCAGAACCGCATAGGCCTCTGAAGCCTCCTTGAACTTGGCTTCTGCCTCGGCATTGCCCGGATTCATGTCAGGGTGATATTTTTTTGCAAGCTGTCGGTATGCGCGCTTTATCTCATCATCTGATGCGCCCTTGCTGAGACCGAGCACTTCATAATAATCACGTTTGCTGTCTGCCATGTAATTTCCTCTTTAATTTCTGCGCCTATAAGCACAAAATATGTTATCATCAAACGCAACGAGTGCGGGAGTAAAAACTCCCGCATACGCTGTGCATATCAGTTTAATTATTTGTCGGTCTTGTCTTCGAAATCGGCATTGTAGAAGGTCTGGCCGTCGCCCGAGGTCTGACCGTCCTGAGCACCTGCCGCACCCTGAGCTTCTGCCTGGGCCTTATAGAGCTTTTCGGACATTTCGTAGAACTTCTTCTGAAGTGCTTCCGTATCTGCCTTTATAGCGTCGGTATCATCAGTCTTGATAGTCTCTTTAAGCTTTTCGATAGCAGCCTTTACATCGCTCTTTTCATCCTCGGAGATCTTATCGCCGATCTCACCGAGAGTCTTTTCGCTCTGGAATACGAGGTTTTCAGCATTGTTCTTAACTTCAACCTTTTCTTTGAGCTTCTTATCTTCATCCGCATACTTTTCAGCATCGCGAACTGCCTTATCGATATCTTCCTTGGACATATTGGTGGAAGAAGTGATGGTAATGTGCTGTTCCTTACCGGTACCCTTATCCTGTGCGGTTACGTTAACAATACCGTTAGCGTCGATATCGAAGGTAACTTCGATCTGAGGAACTCCTCTGGGAGCTCCAGGGATTCCGTCAAGGTTAAAGCGACCGAGAGTTGTATTGCCCGCAGCCATTTCACGCTCACCCTGAAGAACGTGGATCTCAACAGAGGTCTGTCCATCAGCCGCAGTGGAATATACCTGGCTCTTCTTTACGGGAATTGTGGTGTTTCTGTCGATAATGCGGTTGAATACACCTCCGAGAGTTTCGATACCCAGAGAAAGAGGAGTTACGTCAAGAAGGAGCAGGTCTTTAACTTCACCGCCAAGCACTCCTGCCTGTATAGCTGCGCCAACTGCAACGCACTCATCGGGATTGATACCCTTGAAGGGATCCTTGCCGATAAACTTCTTAACAGCCTCCTGAACTGCGGGGATTCTTGTAGAACCGCCAACGAGAAGCACCTTGTCGATCTGAGAAGCACTGATGCCTGCATCTGCCATAGCCTTCTTTGTGGGGATCATTGTTCTTTCAACAAGATCTGCTGTGATGCGGTCAAACTCTGCTCTTGTGAGAGTTGCTTCAAAGTGGAGAGGGCCTGCCTGAGTTGCTGTGATAAAGGGAAGATTGATGTTTGTGCTCATCATACCTGAAAGCTCTATCTTAGCCTTTTCTGCCGCATCCTTAAGTCTCTGGAGAACCATTTTGTCATTGCGCAGGTCAACGCCGTTTTCCTTCAGGAACAGGTCAGCCATCCAGTCGATGATCTTCTGGTCGAAGTCATCACCGCCAAGACGTGTGTCACCGTTTGTTGCAAGAACTTCAAAAACGCCGTCTGAGATTTCAAGGATAGAAACGTCAAATGTACCGCCGCCAAGGTCGAATACCATTATTCTCTGGTCGTTTTCCTTATCCATGCCATAAGCGAGAGCTGCGGCTGTAGGCTCGTTGATTATACGAAGGACCTCAAGACCTGCGATCTTGCCCGCGTCCTTTGTTGCCTGTCTCTGAGAATCGGAGAAGTATGCAGGGACTGTGATAACAGCCTGTGTTACGCTTGTTCCAAGATAAGCCTCTGCATCAGATTTCAGCTTCTGAAGGATCATAGCAGAGATCTCCTGAGGTGTATAGCTCTTGTCGTCTATGTTCACCTTAAAGCCTGTGCCCATCTCGCGCTTTACACTGATAACTGTTCTGTCGGGGTTTGTGATGGCCTGGCGCTTTGCAACCTGACCTACCATTCTTTCGCCTGTCTTGGAAAATGCAACGATCGAGGGAGTTGTTCTCGCTCCTTCGGGGTTGGGGATAACGATAGGCTCACTGCCCTCGTAAACCGCAACGCAAGAGTTGGTTGTACCAAGATCTATACCAATTATTTTTCCCATGATTCTTTCCTCCAAATATATATAAGATTTTTTTGAACGGGATCAGTTTGCCACTTTTACCATGGCATAGCGGAGAACCTTATCTCCGAGAGTATAGCCCTTTTGCAGGACCTCACATATTTCTTGCTCACCAAGTGTTTCATCTTCGGTGTGCATAACGGCGTTGTGTATCTCGGGGTCGAATGTTTTACCCATAGCTTCGATTTCTTTGACGCCCATTTTTTCCATTATCTCATTAAAGCTGCGAAGTGTCATTTCAAGGCCCTTTGCTATGTTTTCTGCATTTCCGCCTCCATAAAGTGCGGCACGCTCGAGATTGTCGATAACGGGGAGGATCTGCCCCAGCACATCGGCGTAGGCATCCGAATATGTGCTTTCCTTTTCTTTTGCACTTCTGCGGCGGAAATTATCATATTCTGCCAGCATGGTGAGATATCTGTTTTCTTTCTCTTTTAGCTCTTCCTCAGCTTTGGTGAGCTGCATTTTCAGCTCTTCAATCTCCTTATCAAGCTTTTTTTGCTTTTTTTTGTCCGGCTTTGTATCCTTAGCGTTGTCTTCGTCTATATCTTCAACATCTGTCTGCTCAATTTCATTCAGCATTTCATCGAGCTTTTCTTCAGATATCTTTTTGCTTTCTTCCATTGCCTTCTCCTTCTCCTAAAAGATTATTTGTCCTTGGATTTATTTTTGCTGGATCACCCTCAAGCATAGTGGAAATGTTGCCGCTGATTGAGGAGATCGTTGAAAGTACCTTTGCATAGTCCATTCGTGTGGGCCCTATAACTCCGATAGCCCCCACAGTCTTTCCGTCTTTTTTTATAGGCTTAAAGACGATTGAGGAATTATTCATCACCTTTATCGGGCTTTCTGAGCCGATATATACGCTTATATCCTCTTTGTCGTTGTCGGATACCATATTGAGGATATCATCCTGCTTCTCCAGTGCTCCAAGGAGCTCCTTTAGCTGAGATGTATCAGAATATTCGGGGTATTGAAGCAGATGATCTATACCGGAATAACGAAGTGAGCCGCCGTTTATCTCATTCATCACCTCATACACACTTTTTATGATAAGCTGTGAAAGTGAGGGGAAATCACCCATCATGCTTTCAAATTTCATCACGATAGGAAGAGTTATCTTATCTGCCGAGAGGCCTGCAAAGCAGGCGTTGAGACAGTCGGTGATGTGCTCAGTATCATCTATTGTCAGCTCCGCCTCCGAATGTATGTTTCGAGATTTTACATTTCCGATAGAAGTGAGCATTACTGTTATAAAATTATGCTCATCAAGAAACATATTTTCAAAACGGCTGATAAAAGCGGAAAGCGGACGGGGCTTTATTGCTATGCCTGTATAATTTGTCAGAGACGAGGCGAGCTTTGAAGCAGACTCAAGTATTTTGTCTATTTCATTCATCTTGACCTTCATGAGATCATTCATTCCTTCGATCTCTGCCGTTGCTTCTGCATAACTGTCGGCAAGGGAGTCTACATAAAATCTATAGCCCATATCCGATGGTATCCTGCCCGAGGAGGTGTGGGGCTGCTCAAGATAACCGAGGCTCTCAAGCTCGGCCATTTCATTTCTGATAGTGGCAGAGGAGCAGTTTATCTGCATATTTTCGGTGAGATACTTAGAGCCCACCGGTTCACCCGTTGCTATGTGCGCTTCGATGATTGTTTTTAGGATCAGCTTTTTGCGGTCGCTGAGTTCATTTCCGCACATTTTCTTACCCTCCGTGTTCTTGTTGTTAGCACTCGCGATATTAGAGTGCTAAAGGACATTAAAAATTTACCACATAAATCCGATTTTGTCAATAAGTTTTGCAGTATTTTTTATTAACGAACTGTAAATATCTGAAAAAACACTGTCAACTCAATTCTTTTTACATATTATGTACATTTTGTGAGGGGACATATACATCTATTTATCATTATTCCAGTTGTTGATACAGAGCGGTTGATTCTTATTATGAAAAGAATATAATTAGCACTCGTGTCGTTCAAGCGCAAATAAAGGACTGCCAAGTTAGCAGTCCTTTAGATCGTCTGTAGTTTTTTTAACTTTTTTTGTATTGCTCAAAATCATCGTATATCTGATAGTGTATAGGACAAACGAAGCTATCATGCCCGAGATACAGCACACGATGAGGAGATTTGCCATATTGTCACTCAGTCCAGGTATTACAAGAAGCAATATAACAACGAGATAGAACAGTATCGTTGCCAGTTTTCCGTACCACTTTGAACCGTCTACCACATCTGTGGCTCTCAGCACCAGCAGACCCATAATGCCAACAAACAGTTCTTTGAATATCAGTATCCCAACAAGCAAAAACATAAGCGGATATCTGAAACCAAGGCAAGCAACCACTGTAATCTGCGTGAGCTTGTCTGCGATAGGGTCTATTATTTTGCCAAAATCGGTTATCATACCGAAATGTCGGGCAATATATCCGTCAACGGAGTCGGTAAGTCCGGATATAACTATCAGAGCCGCAGAAATATAATATTCTTTCAGACCCAGATAGGTCCAAACTATAAAAGGGATCATTGCTGCTCTTACATAAGTGAGCAGATTTGGCAGGGTGAAAAATTCACCCTTAAATCTTTTTAGCATTTTACACTCCTTGATCAGATTTTGACTTCAAGCTTTGCCTTGCACTTTGGGCAGGTGGCCGGATGCTTGCCTTTTTCTTTTTTGAAACGCAAAACAGCATTGCAGTGGGGACATTTTCTATAGACATGAGTTTTTCTGTCCCGCCATTTGTCCTTTTGGAGCTTCCAAAAAACGGTGAAAGAATTCTTGATTTTTAAGTATTGCTCGTTTTCCTGTTTTCGGCGGTAAATGTTTTTGGAAAAGACTCTGTAAAGCGAAAAGATCAGCACACTCCAAGCAATTATGGATAAAATAAAGCTTCCTACAATGAGGTTTACAATTATCAGAGCAAAAAGCAGAGCAGAAAGAAAACGGTAAAGCTGATCTATGCCGTATCTGCCATACATAAAGCGTGCAAGCTTATCTCTTAAATTCATTTTATCCCCTCCGCAGTATTATATGACCGCATTTGGGCTTAAATATCATTGAAAAAGAAATTGCGGTGCTTAATATTATAATTTTTTAAATAAACTGCAAATTAACAAGATATTAAAGAGGCAAAAAAACAGTAAAGACCGTCCCTGCGCCCTCTTCGCTGTCTACAGTTATCATTCCGTCACAGAGCTCGGTTATTCGTTTTACAAGCGGCAGACCAAGTCCGTTTCCGATAGAGGCGTGGGAAGAATCTCCCTGATAGAATTTATCAAAAATATGTTCCATTATATTGGAAGCCATACCAATGCCGCTATCCTTGATTCGGGTTATGATATACGTTTGGGTCTTATACATACGAACAGAAATTTTTCCGTTTTCCGGTGTATATTTTATAGCATTGCTGAAGAGGTTTATCCAAACGTGGCTCATTATCTCCTCGTTTCCAATATAAGTTATATCCTCAAGGTCGATATCAAGCTCTATATTCTTTTTTTCCCACTCTGTTTCAAAAAGCAGGACGCACCTGCGAAGCTGTTCATCAAGAGAATATTCCTTTTTATCTGGAATAAGCTGTTGATTCTCAAGCTTTGAGAGCAGGAGAATATTGGTTGCCATCATTGCCAGACGTTCGCTCTCAGAGGCGATTATCTCGGCATATTGCTTTCGTTCCTCATCTGTGAGATTATCGCCCAGGAGCTGTTTTGCAAAGCCTCGTATGGACACTATGGGGGTTTTGAATTCGTGGGAAAAGTTGTTTATAAAATCCGAGCGGAACATTTCAGTTCCCTGCAGCTCGTGAGCCATTCTGTTGAAGTTGTCAACAAGCACAGAAAGCTCATACACCTTGGGCTTATAATCTATCCGCACAGAAAAATCTCCCTCGGCAATTTTTTTTGTTGCTTCAACGATTCCGTCTACAGGCTTTATGAAAAAACGCATAGCAAAGGCGGCAAGCACGGCACCTATAATGCAGCCAACCAAAACCGTTATAGGCCCCATCCACACCGTTGCCATAAGTGCGCTTGGAATTACCCTCAGCCATATAAGAAGGAGAAGCGCGGTTCCCGTTATAAGTGCAGATATGGTGATGATAAACAGCACCAAAAGGGTGCTTTTGTTCCTGAGACTTTTAAAATGCTTCATTGCTTTTTTACCGCCTTATATCCAAGACCGCGTACTGTTATTATCTCAAAATCCGCATTTTTACTGAATTTTTCTCTGAGCCTGTTTATATGGACATCAACTGTGTGGGGATCGGACTCGCTGTCCATATCCCATAGCTCATCCATAAGTGTTGCTCTTGTAAAGATCTTTCCCTGATATGAAAGAAGCTTGTATATAAGCATAAATTCTTTTGGGGGGAGTGTGGTTTCACCCTCGGGGGTGCTGACGGTAAGCTTGTCATAATCAAAAACAGTTTTGCCTATTTTAAGGCTGTGTTCTGCAGAAATGCGTGCGCGACGGAGCAGTGCCGCTATTCTAAGCAGCATCTCTTCTTCGTCAACAGGTTTTACCATATAATCGTCTGTTCCCGAAATAAAACCCCTCTTTTTGTCCTCAGGTGCTTCTTTTGCCGTTACCATAAGTATAGGCAAGGTGGAGCCGGCGTCTCTCAGTGTTTTTGCAAATTCATAGCCGTCCATCATTGGCATCATAACATCAAGCAGGATAAGATCTATGTGCTTGTGATCCATAAGCTCAAGGGCCTCAATGCCATTTGCCGCAAGAATCGGATTGTAACCGCTTTTTTTCAGAACCGCTTCCATTAAAAGCCTTGTGCTCTTATCGTCTTCAACAACAAGTATATCGAACATGATTTCTCCTTTACAATGTGATTTTTATTCGCCGATGAGTTCTATCACTGTCGGGATATGTGCCGTGTGCGGCAGAAATATTTCAAGAATATCCTTCATTTTTATCCTGAGACTTGAGGTGTTTACGCAGGGGTGGCAACCGAGATATTCGTCTGCTAAAATATCTTTGTCAATAAGAAGGCTGACCTTGTGTTCCTTATCGTTCATAAGCCCAAGGACGCTCACCGCTCCTGCATGAAGCCCAAGAAGCTGAGGCAGATATTCGTCGGGTGCAAAGGATAGCCTTGCAATACCAAGAGCGTGAGATACTTCTTTGGTTTTAAAACGCTTGTCTCCGGGCATGAGCAGCAGATAAAAACGGTTTTTTTGGGTGTTGCAAAGAAAAAGATTCTTACACATTTTTGTGCCAAGGGCAGCATCAATAAGCTCACATTCGGCAATGGTTGCCGCCGGATCATGATCTATCCTTTTATACTCGATATTAAGCTGATTTAGCTTTTTATATGTGTTGAGCTCGGCTTTACTGCGCTCCCTGTCCGATCTGCTTGTGTATATCTCCATATCTGTATCCCCTCTTGACATCTTCTGTCTTTTACTATATAATATCTCCTGCCGAGAAAATATTTCCACAGTTATTATAATAACCTAAAATCAACTCTATTTCAAGACATATTTCATTTTTTTACATTTATTTTAGGAGAGACGATGAAACTGAAAAAAGCATTGGGCAGCGTTTCGCTCTTGCTTGCCGCTGTTATCTGGGGCTTTGCATTTGTGGCTCAAACTGCCGGAGCTGAAACTATACCTACATTTACCTTTAACTTTTTAAGGTCATATATTGCCTTCATTTTCCTTGCTGTTTTGATTGCCTTGTTTTCTATCAAGAATAAGGATGTTTTGCCAAGAACTGCAGCTTCAAAAAAATCACTTTTTATAGGCGGGGTTTGTTGCGGAATTGCTCTTTTCATTGCAACAAGCCTTCAGCAATATGGCATAAGTCTTTATCCCGAGGGAGCGGGAGCTTCGGGCAGAGCAGGTTTTATAACTGCACTTTATGTTGTGCTGGTGCCCTGCGTCAGCGCAGTTTTATTCAAAAAGAGGATACATCCCCTTGTTTGGTGCGGCGTTGTATTGGCCGTTTTCGGAATGTACAGGCTTTGTTTTAGCGAAGGCTTTTCAAGGCTATATATGGGCGACGTTTTGATATTTATGTGTGCATTGTGTTTTTGCGGCCATATTCTTGTGATAGACCATTTTGTTGCAGAAAGCAACGGCATTCTGCTTTCTGCTATTCAGTTTTTAACAATGGGAACACTTTCGCTTACAGCGATGCTGATATTTGAAGATCCGGATTTTGGGGCAGTTATGCAGTCTATAGCATCTGTGCTGTATCTTGGAATTATGTCAAGCGGAGTGGCATATACGCTGCAGGTGATTGGTCAAAAGCATACCGAGCCTACAGTGGCATCAATTCTTATGAGTCTTGAAAGCGTTTTTGCTCTTGTGGGAGGTTGGCTGATTCTTGGCGAAAAGCTTTCGCCGGCCGAACTTTTGGGATGCGGTTTGGTTTTTGCCGCAATAATAGTTGCACAATCGCCGGGCTTTATAAAAAAACAATGAGCTTTTTGGAGCATTCTTCCTTTGAATGCTCCTTTGCTGACTTTTTGGTATAAAAATTTACACTATAGTATTTAATGTTTACAAATAAAGGTTGAAAAACACCGCTGTTCTAATTACAATATAAGTTTAAGGGAGGTGGCAGAATGTTTGGATATGTAAAGCCATATACGCCTGAGCTGAAAATAATTGAAAATCAGTATTATCAAGCGGCATATTGCGGCCTTTGCAGAGTGATGAAAAAAGAAAGCGGCACGATCTCCCGTTTGACGCTCAGCTATGATGTTACATTCCTTGTTTTGGTGCGCCTTGCGATAACGGGAGAGATTCCAGAATTTTATAAAAAACGCTGTTTTGCTCACCCATTTAAGAAAAAGCTGGTTATGAAGCCAAACCGAGCACTGATTTTTTCATCTCATGCAGGTGCTCTGCTGACAAGGCATAAGATTGGGGACGATATTGCAGACGAGAAGGGTATGAAAAAGCTTGGTGCAATGTTTATGAAGATGTTTTTTGCATCTTCATATAGAAAAGCCTCCCGGGGCTAT
>JAZNCT010000044.1:0-39708 GCA_045587665.1 Eubacteriales bacterium | reverse complement strand
CAGCAACTGCGCCGAAGTACCAAGCATCCTTATCAACATCGCTGTAAGAGCAGCTTGTGCCTGCCTTAGCACCTGTGATGTTGTTGATAAGAGTTGCAAGCTGTGCACGAGTGATATATTCATCAGGAGCAAATCTGCCTTCGCCCTTACCCTGAACATAGCCTGCAGCAGCGCAAGCATTGATATATTCTTCTGCCCAACCGTCAACATCCTTGAAACCGGCATCCTTAGCATTCTTAGTATCAAGACCCATCATTATGCAGATGATCTTAGCAACCTCGGAACGCTTAATGGGGTTTTCTCCGCGGAATGTACCGTCGGTGTAACCGTCGATAATACCAGCAGCTGTGAAGCGTGCAACAACATCCTTATATTCAGCAGAAACATCGCTGAGAGTCTTTGCATTGCCTGTTGTTACAATGTTGAATACATTTGCAAGAGCTGCAACGACCTCATATCTTGTTGCATTCTGTGTGGGCTTGAATGTGCCGTCTGCGTAGCCGTCCATATACTTGATGTTTGCTGCATTGTCCTTAAGTTCAATGTAGTCGCTATCAATTGTATATTTGAAGCTTACAGGAGCACTTGTCTTCATTCCGCTTCTAACTGCGATAGCAGAAACAGTCATATCAGAATTAACTGTGATAGGACCTGTGTATACCTTGGAGAAAACTGTGGGTGTAGAACCGTCAACTGTGTAGTAGATAGTTGCGCCTGCTGTAGCTGTAGAAAGAGCAACCTTTGTGCCTGCTACAACCTCAGAGCCTGTTGCAACGCTTGCCTTAACAGATTCTACAGTCTTTGTCTGCTTATTCTTATTGTGATAGTAGAGAATGAGCATCTGGAGCATATTATGAGACTTAACAGCGGGAACTACAATCTGTGTAGTTGTTGTTACGCCTGTAGCAGCTCCGTTATAGTAATATTCAAGAGTTACATTAACTGTTGCTTCGCTTTCAGGAAAAATGATATTACCTTCTGCATCAACAACTTCTTCGTTATCACTGCCTACAACCTTGATCTCAAGGCCTGCGGGAAGTGAATTGTTGATCTCAGTAAGATCAAGAGTAGTAGCATTGGGAGCAACCCCAACCGCAATATCACCAACAATCTCATCAACTGCCTCAGCATATTCATCAGCAGCTGTGAATACTTCAGCTGTGCCGGTAGCTACAAGATTGTAGTTGGGGTTAGAAGATGTAAGACCGTTTACTGCATACTCGTTGCCGCTAATGAGAGCAACTGTTGCAGCCTCAAGACCATTAACTATTACGCTGTCACCTGTAACAAGATCAGCAGCGTCAACTACAGGTGTGCTATCGGTCTTAACCTCCGGAAGTTTACCTTCCATTGTAGGCCAGAGTTCAACTGTAACATCAATATCCTTAGGAGTGATAGTGAACTTCTTGCCTGTTACAAATTCAAGCTCATAGTTCTTATCAGCTATTGCAAGAGTACCCTTTGTGATATCCTGCTCGCCTGCGTTATTCGATGCAACTGCAGGAGCACCTGCAACTACAGAGGGGTCAGCGCCTTCAACTGTGTAGCCAACGCTGATGCTGTCGCCGTATACTGCACTGCCCTCAATAGGTGTAACAGTAACCTTCTTTGCATTTACGTTAAATGTAAGCTCAATTTTCTCCTTTGCGTATGTGTCGTCACCTTCAACAATTACAGTTACAGTTGCTGTACCTGCGCCAACGATAGTAACCTTACCGTTTGCATCAACTGTTACAACATCTTCATCAGATGTAGCATACTGAGGAGCATTGGATGTACCCTTTGTTACAACAGCTGCAATATCAAATTCGCCGTCGCCAAATGTGTAGCTTGCAGCAGGCTTTTTATAGTCAACTTCCTGTTTTTCCTTTGCGTGAATGGTGAACATTACGCCTTCGGTAAATACAAGCTCGATGTTAGCATCGTCACAAGCAAGAGTACCAATAGTGATTGCATAATCCTTGAAGTCCTCGCCTGCATCCTCACCCTCAACTCTGGAAAGCTCACCGGTGATTTCTGCGCCGAGAGTTGTTACATCAAAGTTTGTTGTATATTCGAAAGCAGGATCATTTTCGCCAAGCTTCTTGCTCTGGCCTGCCTTAGGAGTTACAGTAACCTTGAGAGTGTCAACGTCAACTGTAACATTGGGGTTCTTAACTGTGTAGTTAGCCTTGTCAGCACCCTCAAGTGTTACCACGCCAAAGTCAACTGCGAGATTTGAACCTGCATTTGCATTAGCTGTTGTACCCTCATCTGTACCAACAACGGGACGAACATCGTCGCCTGCAACAACGCCAACGAGAGTTACATTTGATTTATCAAGTGTAACCTTGTTTGTAGCGTCATATGTCTTGTCTATTGCATCAAGACCGATGACTGTAAGCTCCTTAGGCTCAATAACGAGCTTTGCCTGACCAGTCCATGTGCGATAGCCTGCCTTCTTAGCAGTAGCTGTAACAGTATATTCTGCTGCATCAACAGCGTCCTTAACATCATATTCGATAGTCATGCCTGCTGTGTTGCCTGCAACTGCAAGGTTCTTAGGCTGACCGTCATATGTATACTCAGCACCCTCAAATGTGAGGCCCTCGATCTCGGGGAGAGCAACGCTGCCGTTTACAACAGTGTGGCTGATATCATTTGAATCTTGGTCAGAACAGTTGCCAACCTCGATTGTAAAATCTGTAGACTCAAAGTCGCCAACAACATTGAATGTCACGCCCATAAGCTTACCGTCTGTTGCGGGAAGGTTACGCAGACTCCATAATACATATGAAAAACTCGAAAGAGCACTAAGATCAGCAGCATCTTGAACGTTTGAGATAACATCTTTATCGCTATATATGCCATCCAAAACAAATGGGTCGCTTGCAAGTCCATCATAGCTTACCAGCTGAAGCTTTGTGTTGTCATAGTGAACCTTGAGGTCAAGACCTGCAACACCTGGGTTATTAGCCACAACAAGATTGACGTGAACTGTTCCGTCCTTGATTTCGCCTGCTTCAAGAGCAATTGTTAATTTAGGTGTAGGTTCTTCCTCTTCAGCAGATGCGCCGATAGCAAATGTGCCAACAGAACCGATCACCATAAGTGCGGCGAGAAGGACGCTTAAAATTCTCTTTTTCATTGTGTTCTCCTTAAATATTCTCATTATTTATATACTAAAGATGAGCCATCCCATCGGATTTCCTTTGAAAAATGTTTTCAAAATAGAATTCTTTCCAAGTATTATATGTTATTTTGCAGCAGCTGCTACAGCTCCGAAATACCAAGCGTCAGCAGGAACATCGGAATAAATGCAACTTGTACCCGCCTTTGCGCCGGTGATACGATTGATCAGAGTTGCAACCTCGCATCTCTTGATCTGACCGTCGGGATCAAATCGGCCTTCTCCCTTACCTTGAACAAGACCTTCTCTTGCGCAAATGTTGATATAATCTTTAGCCCAATGACTCTTTACATCGTTAAAGCCCTGATCAGTAGCACGCTTAATATCAAGATCAAGAAGCACGGTAACTATCTTGCAGAACTCCGCACGAGTGATAGTCTTTGTTCCGCGGAAGGTGTTGTCGCTGGGATATCCGTTGATAACGCCTGCTGCAGAGAAAAGTCTTACCATAGCCTTATGCTTAGCATCAACATCTTTGAATTCAACAGAAAAATCAACCTTGAGATCAACTGTGAACAGTTCAGCAAAACATTCAACAACCTCATATCTGGTAGCTGCCTGTGTCGGCTTAAAGGTACCGTCCGAGTATCCTGCCATATAAGGCATCATACTTGCGCCGCGCTTCAGGTCGATATTAGCCTTATCGCCAATCTCTTCATCCTTTTTGTCCTCTTCCTTCTTATCTTCGGAAGCGGAAACATTGATCTTTGCGCTTGCACCGCTGAAAACAACGGTTTCCAAATCCTGATTTGTTGTGTTGCCGTCATCGTCACATACAACAGAAATGTATGTCATAACATCCTCGGCAACATCCTTTGCCTTAAAGGTAAGAACAAAGAAAGTTCCGGTGTTATAGTTGTTCTGTATGCCATAGAACATAGCAGTATACGAGCTTACACTCGCAGGATTAAGTTCCTTTTCGAGGCTAGATAACACAGAGGAGGAAAGCGCATTGCCCGGCCTTACCGAAACGGGGGTAATGTAGTTGTTATCGAAAGAAACATAGATTTTCATTCCTGCAATGCCGGGATTTGAAACAACACTGACAGAAACTGTAAAAAGCTCTCCTGCCTCGGCCTGTGTGCTACTGATAGCAAGACGGCCGGTTGTATCTGCAAAAGCAGAGAAAGCAAGGCACGGCAAGCAAAGAACGACCGCCATAACAACAGAGAGAAGCTTAAACTTAAAACTGATTTTTTTCATCAAGAACCTCCAATTCTGATCTTCCGTGGGTCAAGTCCAAAATCGACCCAAACATAGGCATTGTGCGAGCAAAAGGGCATTATTCCCCCAACCCACAGACTATTTTAACTCATTATAGCAAACATTGGTGAAAAAGTCAATAGAAATATTGAAAAATTGTGCAAAATTGAGTAGTTTTTTTAGTTGTTTTTTAGTCGTTCAAGTCAGCAATTTCAAGGTTTTGCAGAACAGGCCGACGTAAAGTTTTAAAAAAGTATTCATTTATTTTACAATTTGTTAAACTTCCCCATTCCGCAACGTTTAATTTAATTTTTTTTGGGCTAATAATAAATTGCCGAATAAAAATCGGCCGCAACGTCAAAAATACAATCAACCAAACAAAAAGGAGACATAATTATGAATCAAACACCAATGCAAAACAACCGCAAGATCAACCGTGTGCTGTATATCGTCACAGTTACGCTTCTTTTCGCCATAGCCGTGATAATAGCCATAACCTCGGCGGCAAACAAAAGGGGCAAAGACCCCATAGATCCGAACACCGGCGGCTCGGAAATGGAAACCGAATCGGTTGACGACAGCATCACTACCCCTCCGGTCACCACCGACAGATCAAAAGATACGCCAAAACCAACAGATAGCCTTCCTCCAAGCACCTCAGATACAAAGGCATCAGCCGACGAGATCGAAAAGCCTGTGTCAACCGATCCTCCCAGTTTTGTACTGCCCACCAAAGGGATACTTTCAAAAGGCCATGATACCGAGCATCAGGTATATTCCACAACAATGGATGACTACAGGATCCACAGCGGCATCGATATCGTGTCTGCCGAAGGCTCTCCCGTGTATGCAGCTGCGAGCGGAACCGTTTCTCAGATATGGAACGACCCGCTAATGGGCAGATGTATCGCACTGAAGCATAGTGAGGATTGCTACACTGTATATAAGAACCTATCTGTCGAAGAGGTTGCAGGCATAAGTGAGGGCACCGAAGTGAAATCCGGACAGCTCATTGCATCTGTCGGCTGCAGTGCTATGATCGAGATAGCCGAGGAACCTCATCTTCACTTCGAGATGACAGTTGACGGCAAGGCGGCAGATCCGCTTGACTATTTTGACGACACATCACTTGCTTCACTGACAGTAGACGATTCATACGAATCATAAGTTCCCACATGGAGAAATTTTTTATTCTTCCCGGAATACAAATAAATAAGCCCGTCGATTATCCCGACGGGCTTATCTTTATTTTATGTTTTCAGTCACATTACTCCATGAGTATACGCAGTCAACAAGCTTGTTCCATTGAAGAGTACTTTCTATTCTCTCCTTTGAAAATTCTTCAATGAGCTCCTCGGCAGTCATACCATACTGTTCCTCATATTTTTTAATTCCCTCGGAAAATTCCTCATCTGTAAGCTCTATTCCCTCGGCTTTGACCACAGAGTAGATCACAATATCTTCTTTGATGTAATCTTCAGCAAGAGCCTTTACCTCTGCGTCTGTTGTTCCTACATACTGCACAAGGAACTCTTCATAGCTCTTACCATATTGTGCGGCATAGACCTCATAATTTGCGCGATTCATCCAATAGGCAGCCTCAACAGACTTTTCAGGAAGCGAAATCACCTCTGCATTTTCCATGATCTGCTCCCAAACCAGGGAGAAAGCATCCTTTTTCACTTTTTCTGCCCTCTGCTCTTCAAGATATCCTTTATAATATTCCTTGAACTTAGCAACATCAGAACAACCGACGGAGGCAAAATTAGTCTTTACAAACTCATCATCAAGCTCCGGAACGATCTCGTCACCCTCGATATAGTGAACGGTAACAGTAAAAACAGTCTTTTTCCCCGCAAGATTGGGATTGGGACTGTACTGTTCAGGAAATGTAACATCATAGCTGACGGTCTCCCCCGGCATAACATCATACATTCCGTCGGCAAACCCGGGAATATAACCGTTATTTTCGACAAGATCGATATTGACATTATTTGCGCTTCCGCCGCTGAAAGCAACTCCGTCAAGAGTACCCACATAATCTACATTGATAGTATCTCCCTCTGCAGTTTTGCGGTCTGTAATCTTTTCGGGAGCAGCATTTTCTTCAAGAAGCTTCGTTATCTGTTCCTCAAGATATTCATTATCTACCTCGGTGGTATCAACAGAGGCAGAAAGGCCCTTATATTCTCCAAGCTTAACATACGCCGTGAGATCTTCGTTCAAATAGTCCATAATATAATAGATATCAACCCCCTCGGGGATATAGTCCTCAATATTTGTGGACATATTCGGCTGTGCCGCTGTATCAGATTCCTTCTGTTCCCCGGTTGTATCCGCCTTTTCGGTGTCGTTACTGTCCTTTCCCTTTCCCGTATATTCGGAAAGCTGGCAAGCACAAAGAGCCGTGCCGAGCACCAGTGCAAGCAGAACAGACAAAATTCTTTTAATATTCATTGCCGTTTTCTCCTTTTTTAATTTTTATCTCAAAAATTATATCACAAATCGTTTTTTAATAAAAGCTGTTTTCAATTTTATTTACAATTTATATATATTAAATGCAAATTTGCTAAGACAAAAAAAGACTGCCCGGTCTCAGCCCGGCAGTCTTTTCTGCGGAGAAAGAACGAGACTTAAGCCTCCTTCTTTACGATCTCCTTGCCATTGTAATATCCGCAAGCCTTGCAGACTCTGTGAGCGAGAATAAACTCACCGCACTTAGGGCACTTTACCATGCCGGGAAGGTCGAGCTTCCAAACATTAGAACGTCTCTTATCTCTGCGTGCTTTTGATACTTTCTTCTTCGGTACTGCCATTTACCTACACCTCCCTTTAGTGTATGCTACACTCCTTAGAGCTTCGCTGTATATAATTTTATTTTTGACTTTATTGATTTTCCCCTTCGTCTTCGCCCTTGTGGAGAAGAGTTGCAAGAACGGCAAGTCTGGGGTCTATCTCCTTTTTGCGGCAACCGCAGTCGCCATCCTTTTTCGGGCGGCCGCACATAGGACAAAGCCCAGCACAATCCTCAGAGCAAAGAAGCTTTGTGGGAAAGCTGAGGATAAGCTCCTCTTTAAGCTCCTCGTCCACATCAAGCATACCGTCGTGAATTATAACGTAGCCATCGCTGTAGACATCCTCTTCATCTGCCCTGACTCTCTCGTCCGAAAGAGTCCCCTCATCGCAAACAGTCCTTTCAAAATCAATGGAAAGACTGCCATCAACCTGCTCAAGGCATCTTGCGCATCTGCCAATATAACTCACACGAGCATGAAGGCTGAGACGCATATATCCTGCATTATCCGTAATTTTGCCAAAAACATGAGCATCGGATTTGAAAGTAATATCCATAACAGGATCGGGAGTAAGATAATAGTCAATATCAATATGATCAGTTTCTCCTCGGAGAAGCGGTCTGAGATCGAGTATCATTTACTACCTCCTTTTAAGCGGCACAAAATGCGACAATAGTAATTATAACCCCTCCAAGCATTTTTGTCAAGAGTTTTTTGAATTTTTCACCCTTCCGCTTGCCATTTTTTATATTTTTTCCTTAAATCGCTTCACAAACCAGGGCAAATATGGTAGAATAAGACAAAAGGAGCTGATAAAAATGATTGAAAGGCTTTTAAGCGGCAAAGAGATGAGACTCTGCGACGAATACACTGTAAAGACTCTCGGAACTCCTTCAAGAGTCCTTATGGAAAAAGCCGCGGAGTGTGCCGCAAAGGAAATAATAAGCTTTGGATTTGACATTAGCAGAACACTTGTTGTATGCGGTCCGGGCAACAACGGCGGAGACGGCTTTGCGGCCGCAAGATTTCTCTGTCAAAAGGCCCGAGAGAACGGTATTGAAGCTTCCATAAAGGTATTATTTGCCTCAGAAGAAGCTTTTATGACAGATGAATGTAAGCTTCAAAGCAAGCTGGCATTGCAGGCCGGCATTGAGATAACAAACGATCTCTCATCTATCAGCGAAAAAACTCTGATAGTTGACGCACTGTTCGGCATAGGCCTCAGCCGCAATGTAAAAGGAATTTTCGGGAGCATAATAGATGCCGTAAATTCTTCAAATTCCGCAGTGGTCTCCCTTGACATCCCTTCGGGCATATGCTCGGACACAGGGGCAGTTATGGGAACAGCAATAAAAGCAGACCTTACAGTTACATTTGCTTATCTCAAACGCGGCTTATGCCTCTATCCCGGCGCATCTCATTGCGGCAGGATAGTAAAAGCCGATATCGGCATTGGATGCGATGCAGTAAAAGATAATCTGCCTGTTTTCACAGCCACACACATTCCTCCATTTCCCCTTCCCCCACGCTCTCCTGATTCCAACAAAGGAACCTATGGAAAGGTCCTCATAATCGGCGGTGCAAAAGGTATGGCAGGCGCCGCCTATCTTTCGGCAAAGGGCGCTTACAGAATGGGAGCGGGGCTTGTAAAAATATTCACGACAGAGAAAAACCGAAGCATTTTGCAGATGCTTTTGCCGGAAGCCGTTCTCATCACCTACAGTGAAAGCAGTACAGCAAAAGAAATATCTGCTCAGCTTGGGTCTGCCCTTGCCGATGCTTCGGTGGCAGTTATCGGCCCGGGTCTGTCGCAGAGCGACACAGCAAGGATTCAGCTTAAAACAGCAATATCCGCTTCAAAATGTCCTTTGATAATGGACGCGGACGCCCTCAATCTGCTTTCCGGAAGCGATTGTTCTCATCTGAAGACACAACTATTAGGCAGAACCGTTATAACTCCTCATATGGGAGAAATGTCAAGGCTCACAGGGCTTTTCATACCCAATCTTAAGGCTGATCCCATAGAGCACGCCCGCAATTTTTCCACAGAACACAACATTGTTTGCACAATGAAGGATGCAAGAACCGTTGTATCCGACGGATTGCGCACTTATATTAACACAACAGGCTGCAGCGCTCTTTCAAAAGGCGGCTCAGGTGATGTTTTGAGCGGAATGATAGCCGCCCTTGTATCTCAGGGAATGGAGCTTTTCACCGCTGCCTGCACCGGGGTATATATCCACGGTAAAGCAGGCAGGCTTGCTGCCGAGGCTCTGGGAGAATACTCTGTTCTTGCAGGAGAAATCACAGACTTTATCGGCGGTGCAATTAAAAACAGCCTGCCTCAAACGGAGGAAACATGAAAAATCAAAAAAACACACACTTGCTTTCGCTTATTTTTGCAATGCTTATCTTTGGAACAATTGGAGTATTCAGAAAGCAGATACTGATCCCTTCAAGTATTCTTGCAATGGCAAGGGGCTTTATCGGCTCGCTGTTCCTTTTTCTCATTATGCTTTTAAGCAAAAAGAAATTTTCGCCACAGGCAATAAAAAAGATTCTTTTTCTGCTGATCCTCTCAGGGGCAATGATAGGCTTTAACTGGATACTGCTTTTTGAAGCATACAATCACACATCGGTTGCCGCCGCAACACTCTGCTATTATGCTGCTCCGATCTTTGTGATCATCGTTTCGCCTTTTATGTTTAAAGAAAGGATAACGCTTCTAAAATTTTTTTGCATACTGACAGCTGTTTTTGGAATGGTGCTGGTGTCAGGCATAACAAAGGAAGGTTTTGGCGGTATAGATGAGCTGATTGGAATATTATTCGGTCTTGGTGCGGCTCTTCTTTACGCATCTGTGATCATACTCAACAAAAAAATAAAGGATGTTCCTTCATATGATAAAACAATAATTCAGCTTTTCTCTGCGGCACTCGTCCTGCTTCCTTATACTCTCCTGACAGAAGATATTTCCTCTTTTGCTTTAAGCGCAAGAAGCTTCTTGCCCATTCTTATCATGGGTATATTTCACACAGGCATTGCATATGCGCTGTATTTCAGCTCCATCGAAAAGCTCTCGGCACAAACCGTTGCCCTTCTCAGCTATATCGACCCCATAACAGCAATATTGCTCTCCCAGTTCGTTTTGAGAGAGGGTATGGGAAAAGAAGGTGTCATCGGTGCATTTTTGGTGCTTGGCGCCGCCATTTTCAGTGAGATTCCTCAAAGGCGACACAAAAAAAGCAGTGTTTAATAAAGAGGTACAAATGTTAGATACAAATCGACAATGATCTTCACATCCATTCAAGGCTCTCGCTTTGCTCACTTGACAGAGAAAAAATCAGGCTGCAAATTTTATCTTGCAAGTGACGCGCATCATCCCGATATGCTTGAAAGATCACCACAAAAATTTGAAGAGGCAATTACAATGCCGGGGCTGACAGAAAACTATAAGTTCGAACCATTCAAATAAAACAAGCTCCGACCAAAACGGTCGGAGCTTGTTTTATTTGGATCTTACATCATCAAATATGATCGCCTTTTAAGATAAGTGTATCAACAAGGTTAAAGTTGCTGTCAAGAATGATAAATTCGGATGAATATCCAACCTCTATCCTTCCCTTTTTGATGCCGAGAAGATCAGCAGGTGTTGCGGTTGCCATTTTTATCGCATCCTTTTGGGGAATACCAAATTCAATAGCCTTTTTAACGCATCCAAAAAGCGTTGCGGTACTGCCGGCAAGCGCTCCGCTATCGGTTCTGGCAACACCGTCACAGGCGGGGTTCTTCTCTTCTAT
Source organism: Eubacteriales bacterium (assembly GCA_045587665.1). Classification (GTDB taxonomy): domain Bacteria; phylum Bacillota; class Clostridia; order Oscillospirales; family CAG-272; genus SIG710. The sequence continues at coordinate 28,741 of JAZNCT010000044.1, read as the reverse complement.
GAATATCCTATCAAAATCCATATATGAATTTACCTTGATCTCAACATTCGGATTATTAAGATATGATTTTATGTGGCTTCTCGCAATATTTCCCGTTCCGATTATACCAACCTTGATCTCTTTTATTTTCTACACCTTATTCAATAATTTTTCTAAGAAAATCAACAGCAGTTTTTATATCAGCGCATGGGTTCTCGCCCACCTCGCACTCTATGGTCAAAAATCCACGATATCCGATATCGTCAAGCGCCGCAATATATTTTGGGAAATCCACAAGGCCTGTTCCAAGCGGAACTTCTTTATAGAAGCCCACCCCCCTAAGCTCATCGGGCATAGGCTCAACTCTGTAGATATATTCGGGATTTGTTGCCTTCAGCATCAAGCCGTCCTTTGCGTGGGTATGGACGATATAATCCTTCAAATTATAAACAGCCGCAACAGGATCGTCTCCCGCAACCATAACCAGATTTGCCGGGTCAAGATTGACTGAAACGCCCTTTGATCCGATAGAATCAAGAAAATCACGGAGTACATCGCTCTTCTCAGGTCCTGTTTCAACTGCAAATCTTGCACCAACACTGTCGGCATATTCGGCAAGTGCATGACAAGCCTGCTGCATTGTTTTGTATCTATCGTGATTCTTATCACACGGAACGACACCAATATGTGTGGTGATTATATTTGTGCCAAGCTCCAGCGCGAGATCAACTATCCTCTTGGATTTTTCAACATTATCCTTATTTTTTGTGCTGTCGCCAAAGCCATGGCCAAGATCGCCACATATAGCAGAAAAAACAAGTCCGTTATCTCTGACGGTTTTTATGACCTCTCTCTTTCTTTCCGCTGTCATATTCTCCGGTGCGTTTTCACCGTTTGTGCAATACATCTGAAGTCCGCTGACCCCAAGCTCTGCCGCACACTTTATAGCGTCAAAGGTGTCAAGTCTAAAGGATTCAACTATTGCACCTATCTTCATATCATACATAACCATTCTCCTTTTCTTTTAAAACAATATTGTAAAACTGTCTTTTGGGTTATATAATGGATCTGTACATTTCTTTATTATTATTTTAACCCCTGTTCGGATTTTTTTCAAGCAATTATATTGCTGAATTTTGACACAATATTGCTATGTTGGAGTTTCAACATAATATCAAAAAAAGACACCGAGCTCTATAAAAAGGATCTTTTTGAAATTCACACTTGGATGACGTCAAAGCTCCCGTTTATATATCATAAAGATATTGTGAACAATAGGCGTTACTGCTATGGAAACTGGCACGACAGCCTTGAACTGCTTCCGGTAACCAAGGGACAGCAGGTTTGAGCAAATATCATTTTCTCAGGGGATTCAAGCTCTATACGGGATATACTGTAACCTCCTACATAAATACCGTAAGATGCGAATATGCAAAGCATCTTCTCATAAACAAAACTTTCATATAGGCAAAATAGCTGCCATATGCGGTTTTGACAACCTATCATATTTTGCAAAAACTTTTAAAAAGCACGCAGGTCTGCCCCCCTCGCAGTTTGAAAGAAAGGAAGCTGAATAGATGTCAAACAAGTAAAAAACGCCGACTTTTGTCGGCGTTTTTCAGATTCACAGCTTTGAGAATCCAAAACTGTTAACAAGTGCTTCTATTTTTTTGCCCTCTTTGCAAAGCGGACATTCGTGAGACGGATATGAGGCATAGTTACCCAGATCCTTTGTATCAAAAACAGATACCACCTTATATCCGGCGCACTCATCTACCGAAGCAAATATAGAGCAAACTCCTGCCACAATGCCGTTATAATATTTAATGGCATCTATTGCCGCTTGCGCAGTATATCCCGTTGTTACAGAAGCAGCAAGGATCAAAACATTTTTCCCCTTTATCATAGGCAGAATATTGTCTCTGAAAATGATCTGACTGCCCGATGTATGCTCGGGGGTAACCACATAGATCGTCTGGTGGGCATTCATATTGAGAAAATTCCCTTTTGTAAGCTCGGCGGCAAGGCAGGTGCCGATAACCTCTGTGCCGTCAAGGCAAAGGATGGTATCAACAATAGTGTTGTTATTATAATATCCAACAAGCTCACCTGCAAGAGCCAACGCCTCTGATAGACGGGTCTTTTGCGTAGTGACATCAATATAATAATTGATATGGCTGTGGCTTGTTGCAAAATGCCCCTCGGTTACGCGAAGGAAAAGATTCTTGTGCTTAGTTCTGATTTTATAAGACTTATCGTTTGGCATAAAAAATCCCCTTTTTTTTAATTATATCATAATCGGAGCAATATGTCAAGGAGATTTTTGTCGAATGTGCACATATTTATTCTGCGATTTCCAAAACAATTGTGCAAACAGGCAAGTGTCATATATTTTTTATAATATTCTGTTATTGATTTTGAAGCATAAATATGGTATAATCAGTAAAAATAATGATATAAAAGGATGTATGATGAATTCATTTATTTTCGCACTTACGGCAGTTTCACCAATAGTTATTACGGTTGCGCTTGGGTATTTCCTAAAGAGAATAGGCTTTATGGACAGCGATTTTGCAAAAAAAGCAAACAAGCTGGTATTCAGGCTTTTTCTCCCCTCAATGCTGTTTTTAAACGTCTATAATATATCGGATATCGGCAGCATAGATCTTGGCTATGTGCTCTATGTTCTTCTCGCACTGCTTACAGTCTTTCTCATTGCCCTGCCATTTGTATTGCTTATAACAAAGGAGAATAGAAAAAGAGGAGCGCTTCTCCAGGCGACCTTCCGCTCAAATTACGCACTTATCGGAATACCCCTTGCAACCTCGCTTTTCGGTGAAGAAGGAGCGATCGTTGCAACCATTCTATCAGCATTTACTATCCCTCTACTTAACATTTTAGCCGTGATAAGCCTTTCTGTTTTCAGAGAAGATGAAAAAAAGGCAAGCATACGCGGCATACTTCTCGGAATTGCCCAAAACCCCCTCATAATCAGCGTGCTCTTGGGAGTTTTTGCCATTGGAATTCGCAGTGTCTTTGCCAAATATCAAATTGCCTTCAGACTTTCGGATATCAAACCGATCTTCACTGTTCTCAAATATCTTTCGGGCATGGCAACACCCCTGGCGCTCCTTGTGCTTGGTGCTCAATTTGAGTTTTCGGCGATCGCTTCGCTAAAAAAAGAAATTTTATTCGGCACATTTGCGCGCACTGTTTTTGTTCCCATTCTGGGAATCGGAGCCGCCTTTCTCTTCTTCAGAAACACCTTTACAGGTGCGCACTTTTCAGCCTTTGTGGCAATTTTCGCCACTCCCGTTGCAGTTTCAAGCGTACCCATGGCACAGGAAATGAACAGCGATTCTGCCCTTGCAGGACAGCTTGTGGTATGGTCAACGCTCATCTCTGCATTCACCGTTTTTCTTGTGTCATTTCTCCTGAAGCTTGCCGGTATATTCTAAATAATTTAGAGAATAAAACAAGACCGATCTTAATGGATCGGTCCTGTTTTTTTATGTTTGGTTTAAGACAGTGTTCAAAAAATCCGCCACAGCTTTTGTATATCTCTCGGTGTCTACAATGTAGCTAAGGCCATGCCCCGCACCGGGAAAAGTAAGCAAGGTGACCTTTTCTCTGTTTGATGCCGCTATCATTTTGCTCATATCACATGGAACAAAATCATCGTCCTCTCCGTGAATAAGCAATATTGGCACGTCAGACTTCTCTGCCCCTCTCAAAGCATCGCTCTCTGTCAGTTTAAATCCTCCAAAAATACGGGCCCCAAGATAAACGAAGGGATAGCCGAGCTTTGGGGGTATGCCCATTCCCTTGCACACTGAAAGGATTATATCCTTTGGCGAAGAATAGGGACAATCTGCTATAACTGCCACAATGTTCTTTTGAAGCTTTTCTCCTGCCGCCATTATAACGGTTGCCGCACCCATTGATATCCCCGAAAGAATTATTTTTGTGTCATCTCCAAATCGATCGATGAGATAAGAAGCCCAATCAATGCAGTCAAAGCGTTCTTTAATTCCAAAGCTTATTGTGTGTCCGTCACTGCCGCCGTGAGCACGCTGATCTATAGCGAGAACATTGTGCCCCATTTCCCTTGCCAGCTTGTGTCCTCCGCAAAAATCATGGAGAGATGAGCTGCGGTAACCATGAAACTGTATATGAACGGGCGCACCGTGAGACACATGATAATATCTGCCAAAAAGTCTTTTTCCGTCACGGGCAATAATACAAACCTCTTCATAAGGCTGTTCAAGCATTTCTGAATAAAGCAGGTCTGTTACAGAACGAACCTTTGCATACTGTCCGTCTCCGGGCAAAACAGAGGAATCCTTTTTTCTGCCCTTTTTATTATAATATGCCTTGCGGTATGCCAGATAACAGCAAAGCAAAAAAAGAAAGACAAGCAGGATAGGAACAATAAAAAAATACATTTTCTCCACCTTTTAAAGCTGATATAGTACATTTTAACACCTTTTTGCGGCAAAGTCAAGAAAAAATCTGCGTCTTTAAAATCAAGCCGCCCCTACACGGCTCAAAAGCAGAATAGGGGCAGCAAGCTTTATGCTGTTAAGATTTTATATCTTCATAAACCTTTTTTATGTTGTCATAAACAAATTCGGGCTTAGTTTCGCTTGCCGCAAGATCCTCCATAGTTCCCTCTCCGCTCAGCACAAAAACAGTGCTGATCCCTGCATTAACTCCGCAGGCAATATCGGTATAAAGACGGTCACCCAGCAGCACCGTTTCTTCTTTTGAAAATCCTGTCTTCTCCATAGCAAGCAGTGCCATATCGGGTTCGGGCTTGCCGATGAATTTTGGCAAACGCTTTGTGGCATTATAAAGCATTGTGCTGACAGAACCGCAATCGGGAACATAGCCATACCAGGTGGGGCATACCCAATCGGGGTTTGTTGCTATATAATCGACCCCTCTGCCAAGAAGTATGCAGGCATCTTCAAGCTTTTTAAAGGTCAGCTCTGTATCAAAGCCCATAAGAAGGCAGTCGATGTCATCCTCAAGACAATCGGTTATCGGCAGATCTGCATCTCGCAGCTGTTCTTTAAAGGATGTCGTACCCAGTGCATATATCTTCTTATAAGGGTGATCATTAAGATAAAGCACGGTTGCGTTTGTTGATGTCAAAAAGTCATCTGGGCAGGATTCGATTCCCAGAGATGCGAGCTTTTCGATATATTTATCAACGCTTTTTGATGAATTGTTTGTAAGGAAAATATATTTTCCTCCAATACTCTTTATATAACGGAGTATGTCAAGAGTTCCGTCAAAAAGATCGTTATCCAGGTATATAGTGCCGTCCATGTCAAAAAGGAATAGCTTTTTCTTTTTAAGATCGCTCATATTACTGTCTCCCAAAGTTCTTTTTTCCCTGTTGAAATTGCCGTGGCTCCGCTTGCAAGTGCCTTTTCGATCTCATACCGGCTGTCAATAATGCCTCCTGCTATGATCGGCACATCCAGCATCGAACGCAGTCTTTCGATCACCTTATACACAACCCCCGGCATTATCTCTATCATATCGGTTTTTGAAGCACGCAGAGAATCCATAGTTGTTTCTATTGAATGAGAATCCACTATGAAAAAGCGCTGAACAGTGAAAAGGCCAAGTTCTTTTGCAGATTTGATGATATTCACTCTTGTGCTGATAATACCGTCCACGCCAATGCTTTTAGCATACTCTATTCCGCATCGGTCCTTGCCGATGCCCTCGGCAAGATCAAGATGTATGAACAATTTTTTATCTTTTGCGTGAACCTTTTCAACAACCTCCCTGAGGGTGATAATATTTGGGCAAAGATAAAATATCATCTGAACTCCGCTAAGAAGCGCCGCTTCAAGCTCACTCTTGCATCTCACCGCCGCAATAATCGTGTGTTTATTAAAACCCGTCATAATAAATCCTTACATATTTTTAGTTGCAACTATGTTGCACCCGAATACATTCTCTATTATAACATCTCCAATTGAAATTGGCAAGTGGGCGATCGAATCATTTATAATTTCCATAAGCTCAAACATCTTCTCTTTTGGAATAGGACTGTCTGTCTTTACAGGAAGAACGCTTCCGTCATCGCACCTCACCGTTGTGGTAACCGTTCTCATTGGAGCAACACACTCGGTTTCGGCATAGTTCTTGCCCCTTGGGCAAGTGTTGCCCTTAACGCTCTTCACCTCTCCGTTTTCTATCTCAACTTCAAGGCTGCAGCCGATAGGGCATATTATGCAAGTAAGTTCTCTTTTCATTTTTATCCTCCTCAGTTCTGCTCAAGCTTAAATTCAAGCTCGCTTGCGCCTGCAAAGATGTCTTTTGTCAGCTTGACACATTCCATTTCGCCGGGAGCGACCTTAGGTCTTTTCCTTGAAAATACCTTTTCGCCGTTTTTATAAACGGCAACCGTTACATTTCTGAACACATCCGAAACACGGAAATAAACGTTTACATCCTTATTTTGTGTTATCTTTTGAGGAACCGTATAGCGTATTTTACCATCAGTTTTAATATCAAGTGCTAACGACTCGCATTTTTCACCCCTGATATATTCCGCCGCACTCTTCCCCGCTATCTCAGCCTCCTCAGAAACAAAGTCAACAAGGTCGTGAACGTGAAGAACGTTTCCGCAGGCGTAAATGCCCTCGATATTTGTCTGTCTGTCCTGGTCCACCACTGCGCCGCTTGTAACTCTGTCAAGAGCAACTCCTGCGCTCTTTGAAAGCTCGTTTTCGGGGATAAGACCAACGCTAAGCAGCAGCGTGTCGCAGGGAATATACTCTCTGGTTTCAGGCAAAGGGCGTCTGTTTTCGTCAACCTTTGCAATCGTTACACCCTCAAGACGCTCTTTTCCGTGTATCTCAACAACAGTATGGCTGAGCTTCAACGGAATACCGAAATCGTTAAGGCACTGTTCAATATTTCTTGCAAGCCCCCCCGAGTATGGCATAAGCTCACAAACCGCATGAACCTTTGCACCCTCAAGAGTCATTCTTCTTGCCATGATAAGACCTATATCACCCGAGCCGAGGATAACAACATTTTTGCCGGGCATATATCCTTCAATATTTACAAATTTCTGCGCTGTTCCTGCGCTGTATATACCTGCAGGACGGCTGCCCGCAATGTTGAGCGCACCCTTTGAACGCTCACGGCATCCCATAGCCAGAATGACTGCCTTTGCCTTTATCTGAAAGATCCCGTCCTCTTCGTTTGTGGCTGTGATCACCTTGTCCTCTGTAATATCAAGAACCATAGTTCCAGTCTTAAAGGGGATGTTCATTGCTCTCACTTTTTCTTCATATCTGTAGGCATATTCCGGGCCGGTAAGTTCCTCGCCAAAGCGGTGAAGGCCGAAGCCGTTGTGTATGCACTGACCTAAAATACCGCCAAGGCGGTTATCTCTTTCAAGGATAAGTATATCACGTATGCCGCTTTCATATGCCGCAATCGCTGCACTCATACCTGCAGGTCCGCCGCCAATTATAACAAGATCCTTCATTTTATTTTGCCCCCTTTGTTTTTCTGTAATTAAGGCGTGACTCGCCGCCGAACTTTGTAACATCCTCATAGGCTATACCAAGCTCTCTTGAAAGAAGCTCCACTATCCTCGGAGAGCAGAAGCCCCCCTGGCAGCGTCCCATTTGGCTTCTTGTGCGTCTCTTAACTCCGTCAAGGTCACGGGGCTTTGGGTTTGTTCTGATAGCTTCAAGTATCTCACCTTCGGTAACAGTTTCACAGCGGCAAACTATCTTGCCGTATGTTTTATCCTTTGCAATCATCTCGTTCTTTTCTTTGATAGAAGCCTCTCTAAAATAGTGCATAGGCTTTCTGATTGGGTTAAAGCTCCTGTTTTCGTGAAGAGGCAGACCGCTTTCCCGAAGAATATCAACTATATATTCTGCAATTGCAGGGGCAGCAGAAAGTCCGGGAGATTCGATGCCTGCCGCATTTACAAAACCACGCAGAGGAGATGTTATAATGAAATCGCCTGTGCTTCCAACGGCACGAAGACCGCAGAATGAGGTTATGGTTTTGCCAAAAGGAACACCCTCAACATTCTCCGCTGTTTCCCTTATTACATGCGCAAAGCCCTCTGGCGTTGTGGCCTTATCTTCCTTATCATCCATATCAACAGATGTAGGACCTGCCAGCAGGTTTCCGTCAACGGTGGGAGAAACAAGAATACCCTTACCCATTTTGCTTGGAGTTCTGAATATAGTATGGGAAACCAGATTTCCGCACTCCTTGTCGAGAAGGATATATTCACCTCTTCTGGGATGAACACTAAAGGAATCATCACCAATCATTTTAGCTATCTCGTCCGAGAAAACGCCTGCCGCATTTACAACATATTTTGCTGTAATGGCAGTATCATTGGAGGATATCTCATATGCACCGTTCTTCCGCTCAATAGCTGTAACGGAAAAGCCTGTCTTAAGTTCTGCCCCATTATCCATAGCGTTTCCGATAGCTGCTATCGTCAATTCGTATGGGCAAACTATCGCCCCTGTTGGAGCGTGCAGTGCGCAGGTGGCCTTTTTGCCTATGTTGGGTTCTATTTTGCAAAGCTGCTCTCGGTCGAGCACTGCAAGATCGCGAACGCCATTTTTCACGCCTCTTTCATAGAGCGCCTTAATTGTTTCAAGATCTTCGTCATTAAATCCTATAACAAGTGATCCGTTTCGCTTATACTTAACGCCAAGCTCTTTTGCTACCTGCTCCATTATCTCAGAGCCTCTGACATTCAGCTTTGCTTTAAGCGACCCCTCTTTGGCATCAAACCCTGCGTGAACTATTGCAGAATTTGCTTTTGTTGCACCCATAGCAACATCATTTTCCTTTTCGAGAATTACAGTGCGAAGATTGTAGCGTGAAAGCTCACGTGCTATCATTCCGCCAACAACACCGGCACCGATTATGGCTACGTCGTACATAATATACCCTTTCTGTCTTCCGTATTTTTCTCAGCTACCCAAGACAAAGGTGCGGAGAGGTGATATCTGTAAAAAAGTCAAAAAAAAGACGCGTCAAAACAAAGGGTGCAGCAGCACCTTTTGCTTTGATACGTCTCCAAATCTCTGTATCATCTTATATTGTAATACTTTTTGCGAACTTTGTCAATGGTTGTTATAAAAATTCTACATCATTTTTCACCGAGCAGGCTTAAAAGCATCAGTAGATCAGCTCAATATTGTTTTTGCGCAAAATGAGGGAGCTTTCTCAGCTCCCTCATATATAATCCTAACTCATTTAAAACTTATCAATAAACTCACTTGGTATATTAAATTTCCATTGGCGTAGCTCCTGTTTCAAGATGTTTTGGCATTTAAATAAAGTTTTAACCGTGTGTCTTTCATTAAATATCACCCAAATCTATATCAAATCATCTTGGTCGTATTCGGTTTGCTATCAACAAGAAATCAATTGTTCATTGGTCCTTCTCCTTAAATATACGTTCTCGCATAGTGTAAACTTCTCGGTGGTTTCTTCATGTTATCACTCCTTGCAGGGAACTTTGTTTTCGGGGAAGCTTATCAGTTCATCGGATCTGTCTCCTTTTCTTATTTGATCTTGTTTTGAGGTCGTGCAAGGCGTCTTAAAATCATAGCTTTACATCCCTCCATATCTCAGAGCTGCCTTTTGACTTCTCTTTTTTGCACCTTTATTATACCAAACATTGTACAATGTGTCAAGGGCTTTTTTATTATTTTTTGCAAGTTTGTCAAAATTGCACAAAAATCTCGCCTTTTTTTATGCAAAGAAACAACCCGAATGAAAAGTTTTCTCTATAAACAGCAAGGGCTGTGACGCAGAGCATCACAGTCCTTGCTGTTTATTATTTATCTTTCAAATCCCTTTATAAATCCGCCGTGTTCTGCCGAGCAAACGTCGCCGCCAACAACCTTGCCGCGATAAACAAGAATATTGGCATATACCTTTCCTTCATAGCCCTCATAGTTTGCGATTTCATATGTGTATCTTGAAAGCTTCTTCTTCTTGTATTTTCCGAGATCAAGACCTTGGCTTTTCTGAATCTCATTATAGCCTGCAAAAACCTTATCAAATTCGGCAGGAATCACAACCTCTTCAGAGAAAATAGGCTCAGATGTCACTTCCCACCCAAATTGTTTAAGGAAGTTGATTCTGTCTTCATTAGTCTTTACCTTGTCATAAGAAATGCTTACTTCGGTTCCCTTTTTGTTTTCATCTGCTGAGGCTGCAACATTCGGTTCATATGCAGGCAAAAATGCTATGAGGGTTATCAGCGCAACAAGTGCAACGCACAAAACTCCAAAAAACTTAAGCGTGTTCGCCTTAAGCGAATATACAAACATAATCCTTCCTCCCAAAATGCTGAATGTGTTCACTTAATTATATTTGCATCCTCGGAATTTTATGTATAAGTTTTTTGATATTTGCAGAGTAAAAATTTCTGTAAATGACCACAGGCACTCTCTAATAGCTGTGAGAAGCGCCGAAAATCACTTTCACGTTCTTAATCATTTCAAGTCAGCATCAAGCTGAAATCATATTTATCCTTTTTGGAGAAATACTATTCACTTATAACACCGTCTATCTCATCCCTGTGACAAAGATTGTGCATATATGTTTTGCCCATTTTTTCGCTTGCACAAAGGAGATATGAGCTTCTTGCCCTTTTCATCATCCTTTTTCTTATATTGTTCTCATCTGCAGAGATATCCGTCAGATATCCCTCGTTCGAAACACCTCTGCAAGAAAAAAATGCAATATCGGCATTGAAGCTCTCTATAGTCCTATACGCTTCATCCCCCACAAGCGCAAGACAGCTGTTTATAAGAACACCGCCTGTTGATATGGCATTTATACCGTATTCAGCCAGCTTTGTGAGAGCCTTTACACCATTTGTGACCACAGTTATACCTTTTTTTGATGCGAGAAACGGTATCAGATAATAACAGCTTGTTGAAGCATCTAAAAATATCAAGCTGTTATCCTCTATCAAGTTTATTGCTTTTTGTGCGATTACTGTCTTTGCACCGCTCTGCTCATATTCCCTTATCAAAAAGGGGATCTTGTTTTTTGAAAGTGCGGTTTCCTCTATCACAGCCCCGCCATGTATGCGCTTGATAAGATTTTGCTTTTCAAGCATAGTGAGATCACGCCTCACTGAGGGCTGGCTTATATAAAGAAGCTCTGCCAGCCTTTTTACTCTCACCTGCTTTTCCTTCAGCAGTATCTCAAGTATTCTTTTTTCTCTTTCTGTGCTCATATAATCACCTTTTTATATCAAAATAATCAGAATCGCAGACATTTGCTCAAAAAGAGCGGCGCATATTGACCGTTTTGAATGTTTTTTATATAATACTATATGAAAAGAAATTTGTCAATAGATAGGGGAATTATTGATATGATATTGCAGGCGCACAAGGGAGTCAGCACCGAAAATCCTGAAAACACAATGCCGGCCTTTGTTGCGGCGGCAGAGCAGAAATACGCAATAATTGAACTTGACATTTCGATAACGCGCGACAGGAAATTTGTGGTTTTGCACGACAGCACCATAAACAGAACAGAGAGACTTGAAGGGGGGCTTCCTCTTGCGGAAAAAGTGAGCATCTCAGATATTGATTATGAAGAAGCACTGAAATACGATTTTGGCATATGGTTTTCAAACAAATTTGCGGGCACAAAAATTCCGCTTCTTGAAGAGGTTTTGATGTTTGCCCGAGAGAACAAAATAAAGCTAAAAATAGATAATAAATATCAAAGCTTTGGCTCAAAGGAAAAAGATATGTTTTTTGAGCTCCTAAAGCCCTATTCGGATATCGTCTCTCTGACCTGCTCCAGCATTGAAGAAATAAAAACAGCAAACAAGGCCTTTCCCGAGATGTGTTTTCATTATGACGGCAAAATAAGCGAGGAGACACTTCTTAAGTTAAACACTCTGCTTACCAAATCAAGGCTTACAGTATGGATTCCATATGAAAACGCCGCAACATCCTGGGCGAAGGTGGAATATGCAAATGAAAAGCTGGCAGAGCTGATAAAAAAATATGCTTCTCTCGGCATCTGGATACTTGGAAAAGAAAGCGAGCTTGAAAGGGCAAAAATCCTCGGTGCAGATATCGTTGAAACAAACGGTCAGCTAAAACCTGTTTTAAACCCGGGTCTTATGGCAGATATGCACACCCACACTATGTTTTCCCACGATTCGGAGTGCGATCCCCGTGATATGATGTTATCACAGATAGAAAAAGGAACTCAGATTTTTGCATTGACAGACCATTTTGATACAAATTCCTATAAAGAATATGATGTTTTCACACCTATAAAAGAATCTTTTGAAAAAGCCGAAGAACTAAACGCAAGCTGCGGAGACAAATGCCTCGTTCTTTCCGGCGTTGAGATAGGCGAGGGCTTCTGGCACCCGGAGATTTATGAAAAAATAATTAGCCTTGTTCCCTATGACGTTGTGATAGGCTCTGTTCACCTTGTAAAATATAAGGATCTTACAAGAGCATATTCTATAATTGATTTTTCAAAGCTGGACACACAGACTGTAAAGGAATATTTTGACGCATATCTGGATGACCTTTTAACAATGCTCAGAGAAGAAGATTTTGACATACTTGCTCACCTGACCTGCCCCTTACGATATATTTCGGGAAAATACAAGGCAAGCATCAATATGTCAGATTATGAAGCAAAGATCGAAGGGATACTAAAGGAAATAATTAAAAAAGGAATTGCGCTTGAGGTAAACCTTAGTTCTGTAGATCTGATCAATGCCCCTCTCCCATCTTATGATATCATAAAAAAGTATTATGAAATGGGTGGGTATTTAATAACGCTGGCATCAGATGCCCACAAGAGCGAGAATGCCTCTGCTCATTTTATCGAAACAATAAAAATGCTGAGAAGCATCGGCTTTAAAAACATTTTTTATTATAAACAAAGAAAAGCATATCAAATAACTATTTAAGGGAGAAAAACAATGAAAGCAGGAGTTTTTTTAAAGCAAACGACCTTAGAATAACCGAAAAAGAAAAGCCGGTGCCAAAGGCAGATGAAGCACTTGTAAAGGTAATGGCATGCGGGGTATGCGGCACTGATGTTCATATTTTCTGCGGTGACGAAGGCTGTTTTCCCACACCCCAAGGAACTGTACTCGGTCATGAATTTGCGGGAATCGTTGAAGCGGTGGGGGAAAATGTTAAAGACATAAAACCGGGAGACAGGGTTTGCATTGATCCAAATCAGCTTTGCGGCAAATGTTATTACTGCAGGAGCGGCATAGGACATTTTTGCGAGGAAATGAGGGGCATCGGAACAGGTGTTGACGGCGGTTTTGCAGAGTTTTGCGCTGTTCCAAGCTCACAGCTTTATAAGATCGGAGATAACACAACATATGAAATGGCGGCAATGGCAGAGCCTGTTGCCTGCTGCGTTCACGGAATAGATATGTGCAATATCTCCTGCGGAGACACAGTTGCCGTTATAGGCGGCGGTATGATAGGAATGATCATGCTTCAGCTTGCAAAAATTTCCGGAGCAGGCAAACTTATTATGATAGAGCCTGTTGCCGAAAAAAGAGAGGTTGCAAAAAATCTGGGAGCAGACCTTTGCATTGATCCTATAAAAGAAAAGGTTGCAGATGTACTCAGCCACAATAATATCGAGCGCATTTCCTGCGTGATAGAATGTGTTGGAAAAACCGCAACAATGGAACAGGCAATAGAAATTGCAGGCAAAAACAGCGTTGTAATGATGTTTGGCCTCACAGCACCCGATGATGTTATTTCGGTTAAACCATTTGAGATATTCAAAAAGGAAATAACCCTGAAGGCTTCGTTTATAAACCCCTACACTCAAAAAAGAGCCTTGGAGCTTATAGATAACAAAAAAATCGACGTCAGCTCTGTCGTATATGCCTGTGAAAGTCTTGACAAGCTTCCTCAGATCCTGTCGGATCCGTCACTGAGAGCAAAGGGAAAATTCATTATCAATCCTCAAAAATAACACTTAAATCTATTTTCATATAATCCAAAAACAAACCGCGCTTTTGCATTTCAAAAGCGCGGTTTGTTTTTCATTACCTTGTAATTTAAAATAAATATTCTTTGCAATCAGGAAGGAACACAAAATCACTATAAAGACTTTCAAGATTTATCAAGAGAGCAATTAAAGGTATTCTTTAATATATGATGATAGACCATATAGACATAGGAGATGGCCCAAAGGTATATTTAGCAATCACAATACACCTTAAATTAAATTGGTATGCTCCAAAGGATTCAATAGAGATTTACACAGGAGAAAAACAAAAGACAAGTTATTTGAAAAATGACTTGTCAAATGGTGTGAAAGGGCTATAAAAAAGATATTTTAACGCTTTTGCGTTAGAGATTTGAACCCTTACGGTTTTAAGTGAAATATTTTGCCTTACGGCAAAATGTGAAATAATTTCCTTGCGGAAATTGTGAAATATCTCACTTCGTTCGATGTGAAATGAAATTTGCCCACATTCGCGTCAGCGAATATTTCACATTTGCGAAGCAAATATTTCACAGCGTAGCTCTTTCACTTGCCCAAAGGGCAAATTTCGTTGAAAAAACGACAGGTCGAAACCTGTCGTTTTTTCTGGCGGAGAAGGAGAGATTTGACCTCTCGCGCCGGTTAAATCCGACCTCCACCCTTAGCAGGGGCGCCTCTTCGCCCTCTTGAGTACTTCTCCAAAAGTTACGGGCGGCCTTTGCATGACCCGTACCCGTATATTATACTATCATTTGCTCTATTTGTCAAGTCATTTTAACAAATTATTTTCTGTCTTTTTTATTCTCATTTCAATTCTATGTTTTACGACAAGATTTCCTTCGTTCTCAGAGCTTCTATAATTTCCGCAAGCTTTTTGTCAGGAGAAAATTTTATGCACACCCTTCCCTCTCTGATATTTGCATATAAATAATAGGCATCTATGGGGAAAATATCCTGACAATAATTATATCTGAGAATTGATTTTCCTGTTTTCCCGGCATATTTACCCGGTATCTTGCCGTCTGCGCTGTAAATAAAATCTTCAATCTCATCAATATTTATCCTGCAGGCAACCACAGAACGCTTCCCGTTCACCTCATTAACAACAAGATCGTAATCGCCCTCGCCTGCTTTTTGAATTGAATAGACATATCTTTTAACTACATATCTGGTGGTAAAAAAAATGGCTATCGAAAGCAACGCTATGCCAAGTATCTGAAAAGCAGTGGAATATGGCAAAAAATTTGAGCAGTATATCATTCCAAATCCAATCAGCAAGCCACATAGAGAAATACCGGAGCATTTCTTTATATCTCTTGGCGGCATATAGGAATAGCTAAACATTAAAAATCACACCCTCTTTCCCCAATATTATACAATGAAAACACCACCCCTGTCAAGTGCCGACTATTGACAAAAATGGGCTTATTTATTATAATTATATTAATATATTTTTATTTACGAAAGGTCGCTGAAAATGGCAAATACGGGAAAGATCATAGGCAAAAGTTTTAAGGCTCTCTTTTATCTTGTTATCATACTTATAAACGCAATTATTCTTTGGAGGGTCCTTTTCTCCGGAGATCCGGCTTCCATAAAACCGCTGGCGGCTAATGAGGTAACAGCCCACGCATACAGTGAATTTGGCAAAGATCTCGTTCTGCAAACTCAAAACCAAAGAACCATATCCGGAAGCGGTAAGTTTTCTGTAACCGACTGCGTTTTCATACCCCAGGCAAATCAGGTGCAGATAACCATCAGATATAACAACAGCACTCTGTCTCGCCTGAAGGAGGATTTTGATCTTGAAAGTGAGCCTGACAGAGAGAACGAAGTTTTTGATGTTACCATAGTTAAAACCACCGATCTTACACCCGAAAGCAAGGATGACAACACCGATCCTGCAAAGCTGAGAGAAGAACGTTTCTACCCCTCAGAGATAGCCGGCTCCGCTTATAAGCCCCTTTACAGCTACCGAAAGTATATTTTTGACAACATTTCATATGATGATGCGGTCGGAATGTTTGTTGACATCTATTATAAGGGTGATATGGATTATTCCTCCTCTCCATACGATGCCCTGTGCATTTACGATGAGCTCATGCCATTGGAAGAGAGAAAACTCTCGGGAAAAGACATAAAATCCATATCCTCGATAGAATAATTCAAAAGGAAAAGCACATGGGAAAATTCAGTGGAATATATCTTGTCAGCGACCTTGACGGGACCCTGCTTGACAACCGCACATATAAAATAAGCTGTGAAAATATAGAAGCTATTAAATATTTTATGGCTGAAGGCGGACTTTTTGGCTTTGCCACAGGCAGGATAATAAGCGAATTGAGACCACTTGACGATCTGATAAAAACCAATGCGCCAAGCATTGCCTGCAACGGCACTAAAATATATGATTTCACCACTGAAAATGGTCTTATAATCGACAGTGCAAGCGAAGATATCCTTCCCTTTCTCGGTTATGTTGAAGATAATTTTCCGGATATGATGATAGAAATAGTTTCGAATGACACGATATACTATTACAGACCCAATTCTTCGCTAAAAAAGCACCAAAGCATTACAAACGCAGAAATTTTGCCCATCTCTCATTACAGCCTTATTCCACACCCTTGGGTAAAGATCGCTATCTGGAACGAGCCGGATAAAATAAGGAATTTTGCCCAATGTGCGGATAAAAGTCTCCTTCAACCTCGATACAATTTTATGTATAGCTATGAATATTGCTGCGAAATATCAACACACTCGGCAAGCAAGGGCACTGCTCTTCTAAGGGCGGCTGAAACTCTTTCAAGTGTAAGCACCGTTGCCGCAATCGGCGACAATGAAAATGATATAACTATGCTGCAAAATGCAGACATTGCCTTTGCACCGTCAAACGCTGTTCTGCGGGCCAAAGAGGCAGCAGATATCATCCTCTCGGCAGACTGCAATCATCATGCTGTTGCCGCTGCTATACAACAGCTTGAAAAAAGCTTCGGAAAATAATACTAAACTTTACTTTTATAGGAGGGACAACATGAAAAAGCTTGCAGAAAACATTTGTTCAAGACTTCATTTGCTGGTTTTTCTGATTTTTACGACAATGCAGGCGGTCATCATAGACAAGATAGTTCTCTTTGGAGATGACTATTATTATTGCACCTTCTTATATAACGGCATAGGTCATTTTTTCAGCGAAAACGCAAAGCACTATCTTGAAACAAACGGCAGAGCAATTGTACACCTTTTGGATGAGCTTCTTTTGGCCGGCGGAACTATCATAGCTTGGAAAATATTTGCCGTTATCACAACTGCTCTTATATCACTTTTCTGTGCGCTTATAGCTGCAAAGGTATGGAAGTATGGCATCAAAACAGAAAAATTTAAGCTTTCACTTGTGCTTTCCTGCGTCTGCATATCTTTTATCAGCATTTCCACGGCAAGTCAAACGCTATACTGGGCAACAGGATTTTTAAACTATGTTTGGCCTATCCTGCTCACTCTTATGCTCTTTTATTTTACCGAGAACTCCCTTTACCGAGGATATTTCAGTCCTCTCATCTGCCCTCTTGCCCTCTTTGCCTGCTCGGGCACAGAGCAAAATGCCTTTGCTTCTCTTTGCATATTGGTCTTTGCAGCAATAAGGATCTTTGCGAAAAAAATGAAGGTTGGAGCTGCCTTTTGGATATCGCTTATTCTTGGCTTTATAGGTTTCATCTCTCTTTTTGCCGCTCCCGGCAACGCTGTCAGAACTACTTATTATGCGGAATTTTATTCGCTTCCAATAACTCAGCGAATATTAAGAAATGTCTTGCGACTGTTTTCTCTTATGTTCCGCACCTCCGGCGCAGTAAACGCTTTGATACTCTTTTTTGCCGCCGCTGCGTGTGCGTCATATGAGAGACTGAAAGGTCTGTCTTCTCTGCTGATAATGACTCTAAACGCCCTTGCCGCTGTGCTTTTATGTGGGCAGTTAAAATTCGGTTTTTGCGAAACACCTTCAATAATATTTGCATTGCTGGCCTTTGCCTTTGATGCACTGATATCGGTGTTTTATTTTATAAGAGCAAAAGAAACATCTTTGCCTTTTTTCATCGTCATGTCGGCAGGTATGCAAGCCGCAATGCTCATTTCGCCCGAAATGGGACCGAGAACTATTATTGTTTCGGTGATCTTTCTCATTATTCCAACTGCGGCATTAGCGGCAGAATCAAAAAAGCCTCTCATATATTGCCTGGTGCTTTCACTTCTAATGGGTCTTATAAACAATATCGGCGTTTTGGTAACTATCCTTATGCTTGTTCTGATCACCATGGCGGCCCTATGTATATGCTTAAAAAAGCTAAACAAATATGCTTTAGCTTCGGGCATTATTTTGCTTGCTTTGCTTATGTCGGATTCACTTTCCGCTTTTATTTTCGGATATTCGCAAAACTATGTGATCCATAAAGAGAATCAAGCTCTCCTTGAAGAATACAGACAAGATCTTGATAACGGCGGAGAGCATATTTTAAAGCAAAAATATCTGCCAAACGTTATTCACAAATACACCATGCCCTATGATGATCCCTATCATATGTATTGGTTTAAAATAGCCAAAAAGCTTCCCACCGATACAGTTATAATATATGAATAACCAGTCAGTTGATAAGAAATAAAGGAGAACACAATGAGTATTTCAAAGGAAGATATAATGAGCGTGAAAGGCCGCGGATTTCTTTTGAACCGCGGAACAGAATGTTTTTCAGGCAGAGTTGTGTGCCGCGGCGGTGTCTATAGCTCAAAACAGCTCTCTGCAATTGCTGAATGTGCAGAAAAATTCGCTTCCGGCAGGATATCCTTCACAAGCCGTCTTTCTGCCGAGATCATTGGTATTCCATTTGAAAACATCGACAAGGCGTCAGCATTTCTTGCAAAGCACGACCTGTCTTTCGGCGGCACAGGCCCCAAAATAAGACCGATCACAGCCTGTAAGGGCACTACCTGCGTTTTTGGAAACATAGATACTCACGCTCTGGCAGCTGAGCTTCACGATAAATTTTACATAGGTATGGAAAGCATCAAGCTTCCACACAAATTCAAGATCGGGGTTGGCGGATGTCCTAACAGCTGTATGAAGCCCAGCATCAACGATGTTGGAATAGAGGGCAAAAAAGCATTTGAATTAAACACGGAGCTTTGCCGTGGCTGTGCAAAATGCTCTGTGAGCACTGCCTGCCCCATGAAAGCTACTCAGATAAAGAACGGCAAAGCAGTTATCGATAAAAACAAATGTATAAACTGCGGAGTTTGCATCGGCAAATGTCCTTTTGGAGCATTCCCCAAAAGTGCCGAGAGCAAGGTCGCTATCTATGTTGGCGGAACATGGGGCAAAACAAAAAGGGACGGCACCCCCCTTTCACGTTTTTTCGCTGTGGAAGAAGTTCCCGCAATAATTGAAAAGATCATCCTATGGTATAAAGAGAACGGATATGCAAAGGAGCGACTTGGCAAGGCTATCGACCGAATAGGCATGGAAAGCTTTGAAAGCTCCATATTCTCAGATGATCTTACTATGCGCAAGGCCGAAATACTTGATGCCCCTATAAAAGCAAAATGAAAAAACTCTTTTCCGTAACATTGCTGGCGCTTGCCTTGCTGCTTTTTTCCTGCAGCGAAAAGGCCCCTATTCAAAAAAGGGAACGAACCGCTGTTTTGTTTTCCTCCCTTGCAGAAATATGGCTTGAAGCAGGCGGAAGCATTGACATTACCGTCGGCGAAACTGTTGAACGTGGCTTTGCTCCGGCAGGAACGCCTTTGGTTGACTCGGGGGCAGGAAAAAGCATAAATGCCGAACTGCTTCTTTCATATAAGCCTACTCTTGTTATATGCTCTGCGGATATTCCCGCGCAAGCTGAGCTTTCAGAGCTGCTAAAAGAAAACAGCATAGAGGTGCTGAGCCTACGCATAGAAAGCCTTGATGACTATCTCCTGGCTCTTGATGCTATGACCGATATTACAGGCAATAAAAGCGCTTATAAAAATGCTGAGGATATAAAGGCTATTGCCATTCAGCTTATCGAAAGCAAAGAAATACAGGCTGTAAAAGGCAAAAAGATCGTCTTTTTCAGGGCAGGAAGCACTTCTTCTTCTACAAAAACAAAAACAAGCCAAGAGCATTTTGCCGCAGCGATGCTAAGAGAGCTTGGATGCGTAAACATAGCCGACGATGCCCCCATATCAGAGCTTGGACTTGAGGCTATTCTTGCCGCGGACCCGGAATATATCTTCTTTTCTCTTATGGGGGATGAAGCTTCGGCAAAAGCAAATGTCAGCAATCTTTTAAGCTCGAAGCCTTGGTCACAGCTTTCTGCCGTAAAAAAACAAAACACCTTTATCCTTCCGAGAGAGCTGTTTCATTTCAAGCCCTGTTCAAGATGGGGAGAGGCATATAGCTATCTTGCGGATATTATAACTGGTGAAGCAAAATGAAAAGCAAAACACTTTTTATATACTCTATGATGATCACCGCACTTGCGATTTCAGCTTTGCTGTCGCTGTCTTTGGGAAGTGCAGATCTTAGTATAGGGGCGATTATAAACGGAATAACCGGCAAGGCGGGATTTGAATATGAGAGAGCTATAATGCTCTATATCCGAATTCCCCGTCTTCTTGCAGCCATAACAGCAGGCTTTGGTCTTTCTCTTTCCGGAGTTATAATTCAAAGTGTTATGGGAAACGATCTTGCAAGCCCCAACACCATTGGCGTAAGCTCGGGCGCAGGACTTATGACAGTTATATTCCTATCGTTTTGCCCTGCTCTTTCACATCTGCTACCCATTGCAGCATTTGCAGGTGCATTTGCCTCCTCTCTTCTGATAATGCTCATTTCCCGTGCCACAGGCGGCGGAAAAGCAACACTTATCCTTGCAGGCATTGCTCTGACATCTCTTTTGGGGGCAGGTATTTCATTTGTTTCATCCCTTGATACTGATGTTCTTGCCTCATACAGTGCCTTTTCTATCGGAGGCTTTTCGGGCGTCACGGTCAAAAAGCTGATAACGCCTGTCGTTCTGATCTTTGCCTGTCTGCTTGTCTCGGTATCTATAAGCGGCAGGATGTCGGCTCTGTCTCTTGGAGATGAGGCCGCCTTGGGACTTGGAATAAAGCCCGGTGCACTCAGAGCCCTCTCCCTGGCGCTTGCCGCTATGAGCGCGGCGGCAGTGGTCAGCTTTGCAGGTCTGCTTGGCTTTGTTGGACTTATAGTGCCTCATATGGTACGAAAGATCGTTGGTCAAAGGCTGATAAAACAGCTTACCTTAGCCCCGTTGCTCGGAGCGACACTTGTGACGCTTTCAGATCTTCTTGGCAGAGTGATTTTTGCCCCTTCAGAGATTTCGGTGGGTATTATTATGGCCTTTATCGGCTCTCCCTTCTTCTTTATTCTTTTGATCAAAAGGAGAGGACACAATGCTTGAATTCAAAAATGTTACGGTTAAAAAAAGCGGTAAAGTCCTGATTGATAACATATCATTTTCCGCTGAAAAGGGTAAAATAACTGCCATAATCGGAAAAAACGGAAGTGGAAAATCAACACTTGTGGGCTGTCTCAGCTCAGCAAACAAATATAGCGGAAGTATTCTTATAGAGGGAAAGGACATTTCAAAATTAACTTCAAGAGAAAGAGCAAGACTTGTTGCCATTCTTCCACAAATCATGCCCCAGAACGATTTCAGCATTCGATCTCTTGTACAGCTTGGCAGAAATCCTTATGTGGGCGGAATGGGCATCCTTTCAAAAAAGGACAAGCTCGCCGCAGACAATGCTTTGGAAATGACGGATATGCTACAGCTTGCCGAAAGGTCTTTTTCAACACTTTCGGGAGGAGAAAAAAAGCGTGCCTTTATAGCCATGCTGCTTGCCCAGGAAACCCCTTTGATCGTTCTCGATGAACCAATGGCTCATCTTGATCCTGCCTCAGCATCAGAAATATCTTCCTTGCTTGAACACCTTGCAAAAGATCTTGGGAAAACCGTGCTTATAGTTATGCACGAGCTTTCGGATGCCATTGAGCTTTCTCATAGGATTGCCCTCATCTCAGTAGGCGGTCTTGCAGAATTTGGTGACAGTGAACACTTTCTAAAAAACAAAATTATAGAAAAATATTTTTCTCTTCGCCATTTTGAAGGCACAAACGGCGAAGAAAAGAAGATTTTCTTCAGGTAGGAGTTAGCTTTGAATATATTATATCTAAAATATGCAATAGAGGTGGCAAAGGCAGGTTCAATTATAAAGGCAGCCGAAAAGCTATATATGGCACAGCCAAATCTAAGCCGTGCAATAAAGGAGCTTGAAGGTTCTCTGGGCATCACTATTTTTGAGAGAACAGGCCGAGGTATGGTCCCCACCCCAGACGGTGAAAAACTTCTTCAGTATGCAGAACGAATTCTCGCTCAGGTGGACGAGGTTGAAAATATGTTTAAGGACGGTCATCCCGAAAAGCAGCGTTTTTCAATCTCGGTGCCCAGAGCCAGCTACATCGCACACGCTATCGCACAGCTTTCGAAGCGTATCTCGCAAGGTCACAAGACCGAGATAGTTTACAAAGAAACAAACTCTTCAAGGGCTATCAACAACGTTTTGCACGCTGATTATAAGCTGAGCATTATAAGGTATGCGGCAAAGCACGATGCCTATTTTAAAGCAATGTTTGAGGAGAAAGGACTTGTTTCAGAGCTTGTTACAGAGTTCAAATACAAGCTGGTCATGAACGAAAATCACCCACTTGCCAAGCGTGAAACAGTATATTTTTCTGACCTTGAGCCTTATATCGAAATAGCTCACGCCGATCCCTTTGTTCCATCTATGCCTCTTGCAGAGGTAAAAAAAAAGCGAATTGCCTGACAACACAGAAAGGCAGATATTTGTTTTTGAACGCGCCAGCCAGTTTGAGCTTTTGGCAGAAAACCCCGAAACCTTTATGTGGGTATCACCTATGCCGGACGGATTGCTTGAAAGATACGGACTTGTTCATAAAAAATGTCCGGATAATAAGAAGCTCTACAGAGATGTTTTAATATATAAAAAGGACTATCGGCTGACAGAGCTTGACAAAATGTTTATCGAAGAGCTGACTACAGCAAAAAATAACTATGTGAAATAGCAAAACACACGGGGTGCTTTAAAGTGCCCCGTGTGTTTTGCTATCAATTTGTATAATGTGCATCAAGCAGAATTTTTCTTGACTCTGAAAGGTCATAGATAAATTCATCCTTCATCAACTCATCTGCTTCATATATGAGATCAAGCGACATATAGTTATTTGTCCAGCCGCTCCAGAAAACTATCCAGCCCATTTTTCTGCCGGAGTCTCTAACCCTCTTAACATGCTCAAGTGCTGTTAGACCGCCCTGTCTTGCATATTCAGCAAAATCATCGGCATTTTCTACAAAAACAAGCCAACCGTATTGAAAAGCCAAAAGCAATGTGTTAAAATGTATATATCAATAGGAGACAATATGAAAAAGTATATTTTGATTTTAATAGTGATCCTGCTCTCTTCCTGCAGCATCGTGATCCCCTTTGAAGAGCAGCCCGAAGGCTGCAGCACCCTCTACAATAGCAATGTTGAAAGCACACCTGATGCCGAAAGCAGCCAGAGCATCATCCCAAACAGTGATGCGGCACATGAGATTTTATCTTCGATGACGATTGAAGATAAGGTGGGGCAGCTTTTTCTTGCAAGGAATCCTAAAACAGCAGAAGAAGGCATAGCTCTTATCGAAAAATATAAGGTTGGCGGCATAATCTTCTTTGGCAGAGACTTCAGGGGTTCTGACCCCAAAAGCTTTTTGACAATGATAGAAAGCTACAACGGCACATCTAAAATTCCGCTTCTGACAGCAGTTGACGAGGAGGGCGGAACTGTGTGCCGTGCCAGCCTCTACACAGCCTTCAGAGATCAAAGGTTTGCCTCCCCTGCCGAGCTTTATGAAGCAGGCGGACTTGAGACCGTCCTTGCGGACGCCGCCGAAAAATCCGATTTTCTTATTTCCCTCGGGCTCAATTTTAACCTTGCACCTGTTGCAGATATCTCAACAAACGAAAAGGACTTCATTTATAAAAGAAGCTTAGGCAAAGGCAGAGATGAAACCGCCGATTATGTCAGCAAAACGGTAAAGATAATGAAAGATCATGGTATTCTCTCGTCACTAAAACACTTTCCCGGTTACGGAAGCAACTCTGATACCCACACAGGCATAGCATATGATAAAAGAAGTCTAAGTGATCTCAGAAAAAATGATCTTGTCCCCTTTGATGCCGGCATAGCGGCAGGCGCACCGGTTGTTATGATATCCCACAGTATCGTTGAGTGCATCGACAGTAAAATGCCAGCTTCTCTATCCCCCAAAGTGCTCTCGCTGCTGCGAGATGAGCTGTGCTTTGAAGGAGTTGCAATGACTGACGATCTTGCTATGGACGCAATCGGAGAATTTACCGAAAGCGGAGAGGCTGCAGTGCTTGCCATTATAGCAGGCAATGATCTGCTCTGCTGCTCGAATATTGCCTCTCAGTATCCTGCAGTTGTCGAAGCTGTGAAAAGCGGCAGAATAAGTGAAGAGCGCATAGACGAATCTGTACTCAGAATAATCAAAATGAAGCTCGAATATAAAATTGTGGGCTAAAAAGGAGACCACTGATGAAAATAATGACCTTTAATATCCAGCACGGTGTAATATTCGATGACCCCGAAAAAAGAATCGACCTTGCTGCATTTGCCGATTATATCAATGAAATCAAACCGGATATCGTTGGGCTAAACGAAGTGCGAGGTATCCCTGAAAACATTCCGGAACCCGAAAATATTAACGAGATCAACGCTCCACAGGCTAAGACGCTTGCATCTCTCACAAACATGAATTATTATTTTGCTCCGGCACTTTACCGCGACACATGGCTTTACGGAAATGCGATTTTATCACGCTTTGATATAGTAAAATCAGAAGTGTTTCCAATACTCTCACCAAAAAAGGACCTGAGGCTGTATGATCGTTATGAAGACAGATGCCTCCTAAAAGCCACACTTTCAGCCGGCGGTGAAGAAATAAATGTTTTTGTTTGCCACATGGGTCTCTGCCCCGATGAATGTCTCGGTGCTGTGAGGATCATTTGTCGGGAGCTTGACAAAACAGCGGGCAAAAAGCTCCTTATGGGAGATTTTAATGCCACCCCAACAGACAGGCTTCTTTCTCCAATATTTAAAAGAATGAATGATGCCGCAGACAAGATCAGCGGAAGCTCTCTCACCTTTCCCTCTAATTTACCAAGAATAAAGATTGATTATATTTTTGCCTCAAAAGAATTTGACATAATATCTGCCGAGATTCCGGAAAGCTATGTTTCAGACCACAGGGTACATATCGCAGAAATAGAATAACAATCAGGGAACAAAAAAATCATCTCTGCAAATCTGCAGAGATGATTTTTGTTTGAAAATTTTTTCAGCTTTCATTTTCATCGGTATTTACCACAGGCACTGAACCTTTTCTGTCTCTTATATACCACGGCAGATATGCTAGTGCAAACATCAGTGACACAACAGCGACCATAACAAAAAGGCGAAGGGCAAAATTGGGAGGCAGAATATCAAGTATCGAGGGCGTATCCTCGGGACGGGCCATAAACAAATAATTTGCTCCCGGTCCTATAAGACGGTTTGCTATGTATGCTATCACTGCCAGCGCACCAAGCCCTGCATAAGCTTTTGCAAATGATTTGAGTGTAGGACGCATTTTATGCACAAATATCATATAGAACACTGCAACATAGCATAGAAGATGCTCCGCCCAAAACTGATAATATCTGAATCTTGTGGGACCTGTAAATGTAATAACGGTTGGCGTTATTAGGGCAAACACCGATCCGCTCAAAGACCAAAAATAGCACAGATCAAACAAGGTCTGTGATTTACCTATCAGCATATAGCTGCCAAATACAGCCACCCAGCCACACACTGTTATCGGCAGATGATCCACAGGGTTCGGTACGAGAGAAGGAATTGCTATCAGTCTCCAATAATATGACATTTCGCTGATGATAAGAGCAAAAGCCAGCGCATATCTGAAATAATGCTCGTTTTTCAGTTCTGCGATATCTCTCCTGTATCGGCAAATCAGAAATATCATCACCGCAGCGCATATTATCGGCAAAAAATGAGCAAGTGTAAAATTGGTAAATTCCTCAGCTTCTCCTTTTCCAAAAAAGTATTTAAAAAACTCAAGCATATTTACCCTCCCGGTAGATTTTTTACCATTATACCACATTCGACAAAAAAAGGCAAGAGTAAAAAAAAGATCCCCCTGCCGGATTGGCAGGGGGATCTTTTTTCAAATTGTAATTTAAATTACTTGCTCTTTATAGCAGCCTGTGCAGCAGCGAGGCGTGCGATCGGAACACGGAAAGGAGAGCAGGATACATAGTCGAGACCAATGCTGTGGCAGAACTCAACAGATGTGGGGTCGCCACCGTGCTCACCGCAGATACCTACATGGAGATTCTTATTTACGGGTCTACCCATGGAAACTGCCATGTTCATAAGCTTACCAACACCTGTTGTGTCAAGCTTTGCAAAAGGATCGTTCTCGAAAATCTTTGCATCATAGTAAGCAGAAAGGAACTTACCTGCATCATCTCTGGAGAAGCCGTATGTCATCTGAGTGAGGTCATTTGTGCCGAAGCAGAAGAAGTCTGCGTTAGCAGCGATCTCATCAGCTGTGAGACAAGCTCTGGGAATTTCTATCATTGTACCAACCTCATACTTAAGGTCAGCGCCTGCAGCAGCGATCTCAGCGTCAGCTGTTTCAACAACTACCTTCTTAACATACTTAAGCTCCTTAACGTCGCCAACGAGAGGAATCATAATTTCGGGAACAACGTTCCAATCAGCATGAGCCTTCTGTGTATTGATAGCCGCACGGATAACTGCCTTTGTCTGCATTGCTGCGATCTCGGGATAAGTTACTGCAAGACGGCATCCACGGTGACCCATCATGGGGTTGAACTCATGGAGAGAAGCGATGATAGCCTTGATATCCTCAACGCTCTTGCCCTGTGCCTTAGCGAGAAGAGCTATATCCTCCTCGGTTGTGGGAACGAACTCATGAAGCGGGGGGTCAAGGAATCTGATGCAAACGGGGTTGCCCTCGAGAGCCTCATAGAGCTTCTCGAAGTCTGCCTGCTGGTAAGGAAGGATCTTTGCAAGTGCAACTTCTCTTTCCTCTGCAGTGTCGGAGCAGATCATCTCACGGAAAGCAGCAATTCTGTCTGCTTCAAAGAACATATGCTCTGTACGGCAAAGACCGATACCCTCTGCGCCAAGCTCACGAGCCTTCTTTGCGTCTGTGGGTGTATCAGCGTTTGTTCTAACCTTAAGTGTACGGAACTCGTCAGCCCAGCCCATGATCGTGCCGAAGTTGCCGGAGATCTCTGCATCAACTGTGGGGATAATGCCGTCATAGATATTACCGGTAGAACCGTCGATAGAGATATAGTCGCCTTCTACGAATGTCTTGCCTGCGAGAGTAAACTTCTTGTTCTCCTCATCCATAGCGATCTCGCCGCATCCTGAAACGCAGCACTTACCCATACCACGAGCAACAACTGCTGCGTGAGAAGTCATACCACCGCGAACTGTAAGGATACCCTGAGCAGCCTTCATACCTGTGATATCCTCAGGAGATGTTTCAAGACGAACAAGGACAACCTTCTTGCCTGCGTTCTTCCAAGCCTCAGCATCCTCTGCAGAGAATACTACCTGACCGCAAGCAGCACCGGGAGAAGCACCAAGGCCTCTGCCCATAGGTGTAGCAGCCTTAAGAGCCTTTGCATCGAACTGGGGATGGAGAAGTGTGTCAAGGTTTCAGGGGTCGATCATGAGGACAGCCTCTTCCTTTGTCTTGTGGCCCTCAGCAACGAGATCAACTGCGATCTGAAGAGCTGCGGGAGCTGTTCTCTTACCGTTTCTTGTCTGGAGCATATAGAGCTTCTCATTTTCAATGGTAAACTCCATATCCTGCATATCGTGATAGTGGTTCTCGAGAATCTCGCAAACCTTTGTAAATTCAGCAAATGCTGCGGGGAACTTGTTTGCCATTTCAGCGATAGGCATAGGTGTACGAACACCTGCAACAACGTCCTCACCCTGTGCGTTTGTAAGGAACTCACCCATGAGCTTCTTTTCGCCTGTAGCAGGGTCACGTGTAAACGCAACTCCCGTACCGCAATCGTCACCCATATTACCGAATGCCATTGCCTGTACGTTAACTGCAGTACCCCAGCTGTAAGGAATATCGTTGTCGCGGCGGTAAACGTTTGCACGGGGGTTGTCCCAGCTGCGGAATACTGCCTTAACTGCGCCGATAAGCTGCTCCTTGGGGTCGGAGGGGAAGTCCTTACCGATCTTAGACTTATATTCGGCCTTGAACTGCTCAGCAAGTTCCTTGAGATCCTCAGCGGTAAGGTCAACGTCAAACGTAACGCCCTTAGCTTCCTTCATCTCATCGATGAGCTGTTCAAAGTACTTCTTACCAACTTCCATAACGACGTCGGAATACATCTGGATAAATCTTCTGTAGCAGTCGTAAGCCCAGCGAGCGTTGCCCGACTTCTTAGCCATAACTTCAACTACTTCTTCATTCAAACCGAGATTAAGAATGGTGTCCATCATACCGGGCATCGATGCGCGTGC
>JAZNCT010000043.1:0-14962 GCA_045587665.1 Eubacteriales bacterium | reverse complement strand
TGTCTCTTGAACAGATCAATCAATCATTTGCAGTTGTAATTACCATACCGGGAAATGAAAAAGTATATATAAATTGCAGAAGCAAAGAAAATGCTATTGAGTTTTGCGACAAAATAAAGCATAAAACACACGAAAAACAGTATTCTGATCCTTGGTCGCACTCTTAATAAAACAATTCGATTTTTCACTCAACCATAAATTAAAAAATCTCCTAACAATATATACCGTCCTCTGCCATTTAGGCAGGGGACGGTATATATATTTGCTTTATCACTTGAAAAATCTGAGAAAATCTGTTATACTAATAAAAACGGAGGTGTTTAAAAATGAAACTGAACATAAATTTTCCAACCCAGATCATTTCGGGTGAAAACTGCATCCAAAAAAACACCGCAAAAATAGCGGCACTCGGAGCAAAAAAGGCATTTATAGTAACAGGCAGAAGCGGCGCAAAAAAGTCGGGAGCTCTCGATGATGTTACAAGTGCGCTCTCATCTTTAGGAATTGGATATACTGTTTTTGACGAAATAGCCGAAAATCCACCCCTTCTCGTCAGCCATAAGGCAGGCAGGATGTGTGCCGAGGAAGGCTGTGATCTTGTTATAGGAATTGGCGGCGGCTCTGCCCTTGATGCGTCAAAGGCAGTTGCAGTTTTTGCGGCAAATGACATCAAACCTATGGAAGGCTTTGAAGCAGATAAATGCAAAGCTGCCCTGCCAATAATTGCAGTGCCCACAACCGCAGGTACAGGCAGTGAGGCTAACCCCTATGCCGTGATGACCCTGCCCGAAGGCGATCAGAAAAAGACGCTTAAATTCCCCTTTACCTACCCTGTCCTTGCCTTTGTTGACCCTAAATATACCTATTCGCTCGGCTATGAATATACGGTCAGCACTGCTCTTGACGCTTTCGCACACGCTATTGAATCCTATCTCTCGCCAAATTCAACTCTCCTCTCCGAGAGCTTTGCACTTTTTGCGGCAAAAAGCATTTTTGAGGTTTTAAACAAAAAGGGCACTGATTTTTCCAAAGAAGAAAGAGAAGCCCTTGCATATGCCTCTTGCGCCGCAGGTGCCGCTATCAGCGTTACGGGAACAGGATTCCCCCACCCTCTCGGTTATAGCCTTACACTGCTAAAAGGTATCCCCCACGGCAAGGCCTGCGCTGTTTTTGAGAGCGATTATATTGAGCTTAACTACAAAACAGAGCAAGGAAGCATAAAACTGGATAAATTCCTTTCCGAGCTTGGCACAACCGCTTCATATCTGGGCTCTCTGCTTTATGAGCTTGCTGACGTCAACATCTCACTATCCGAAGAAGAAATCAAGCAATTTGTTGATCTCATTAAGGTGGCAGGCAACTACAAAAACAGCCCATATGTCCTTTCAGACGAAGAAAAATACGCTATATACAACAAGCTTTTTGCAAAGAAACAATAAGGATATGGGGCGCTGCCCCAACCCCCGCTTAACCCCTTTTTTGCAAAAAAGGGTTAAGATTACCAAAAAACTTTAAATAGGGATTTGGTTTGATGTTTCAAGTAATTCAAAAAAATATATGCTATGCCCAATATTTAAAAGTTTTGGGGTTCTAAGGGACTTTTTCTAAAAGTCCCTTAGCCGCCGGAGGCAAAAAACAAAACAAAGCACAAGTGATAAGCACTTGTGCTTTGTTTTACTCAGGCAAAAAGCCTTCAAAAATATATGCGTCGAACTGCTTTCGGTATGATTCTATATCCTTTTGATCCTTAAATGTCCAGCCCACGGGAAAAGCTCCCAGCAAGCTGCAAAAAAGACGTGACGGCTCTTTGGCATATTTAAAATCATAGGAAACAAAATCAGGTCGTGACATAAAATTAAACAGCAGGCACCCAAGCATTCTCATATGAAGCTTATCACCCTTAAAGGCAGAGGAAAGCTGACCGCGCATAACATCCTTCCGGTTTCTTTTATACCACGAAAGAACAGGCGGATAAAAGGACTGCACAAAATACTTGCCGTTATATCCTCTAAGAATAGCATCTGCTGCAATGCAAATGGGAGCGGCACTTCCGCTTTTGCATTTGAACTCGATAAGCAGAGGAACCCTGCCGTCTATCACTTCAAGACATTCTTCAAGAGTGGGAATAGCCTCATCTGTGCCGCCAAGGCGCAATTTTTTCAGTTCTTCAAGAGTCATGTCCTCGGGTCTTGCCTTTATAGAGCACATTCTGTAGAGATCGTCATCGTGAAAAACCACAACCCTGCCGTCTTTTGTCAAATGTATATCGTTTTCAATAGCATATCCTTTTTCAGCAGCCGCCCTGAAAGCTGCTATTGAATTTTCCGGCACCTGGCGGGAGGCATCGTGAAGTCCCCTGTGTGCAATGAAAAGTCCCTTTAGGATTTTCCTGTCCTCATGCTTTCTTTTTGCAGGAGCGATCATAAAAACAAAGGCTGCAAAAAGGAGAACTATAAACCCGATCAAAATAAACGGAAGCATTTCAGTCACCCACATCAAAGCTTTCTATAATTGAGCCTTTTTGGGCCGGCTTTGAGTCACCGTGCTTTACAAGACTCATTGTAACAAAGGAGAGCGCAGAAAACAGCACCGCATAGGGGAACAGGATCGAATATCCCCATTTAAGGTGATCAATAAGCCAACCGGAAAGAAGCGGAGTTGTTATCTGAGCTGCCATAGAGAAGGTATAATAAAATCCTGTATATTTTCCAACGTCTGCACCTGTGCTCATTTCAACCACCATTGGGAAGGAATTAACATTTATCGACGCCCAGCCTATACCCACAAGAGCAAAGATCGCATACATAAGAGGAGTTTGTTCTTTTATAAATATTGCCACAAAATAGCAAACCGTCATCAGCGAAATTCCAAGGAGAACTGCCTTTTTTCTTCCCAAAGACCCGGAAATAAAGCCAAGTGGAACAAATGCCGCTATAGCCGCAACTGTTGCAACCAGCAGATAGCCCGAAGAAGCGCCAAGGTCAACCTTCCAAATCTCATTGCAATAACGTGAGAATGCAGTTGTCACAGCATTATAAGCCATAAACCAAAGAAATACCGACAAAAGGATCAGCACAAGGCTTCTGAAAACATCCTTCGGCAGCTTAATGCCCTTGCCATCAGATTCATTGGGGTCTTTTTCTTCTTTTATGTGTGGAAGCTTGTTTTCTCTGAGAGATGCCACCATAACAAGAACGGTCACCAGCATAAAAGCGGCAATAACGATAAATACCGGCATAAAGGATTGCCCCGCGCTGTAAACAGATTCCCCCTGTTCGTTCTTTTCGCTTTTCAGCATAAACATCATAACGACCGTTGCAAAAATTCCGCCAAGATATCCAACCAGATTGATTATAGCATTTGCCTTGCTTCTAAGTGGCTTTTCTGTAACGTCAGGCATATACGCCACTGCAGGAGTGCGGTATATTGCCATAGTTACAAGCAGGGCAAAAAGAGTAAAGAAAAAGCCCCAAAAATGCTTTTCCTGCTCAAAAAATGCAAGAACCACCATAAGGATAACTGCGGCGATAGTACCAAACAGAATAAAAGGAGTTCGCTTTCCCAATTTTGTGTTGGTTCTATCCGAAATTGCGCCGAAAAGGGGAAGCATGAATATGGCAAGCACATTGTCGATAGACATAATTGCATTTGCCTCAAAGGTTTCAAGACCAAAAACATTTTCAAGAATATAGGGGATAACCTGGTCATAAAACTGCCAGAAGGCAAGTATTGACATAAAGGCAAGACCGATCAGAATCGTTCGCTTATAATTCAGCTTCATTTTAAATTCACCTTTCTTTATAATAGCTTAGATCTAATAATATTATACACCCTTTTTCATCAAAGTCAATGAAAAAGGGTGTATTTTATCAATATTTTAATCGAACTGTGAATGATAAAGAGCCCTGTAAAATCCTCCCTCTCGCTTCATCAATTCGCCATGTGTTCCCTGCTCTATAACGTCACCGTCCTTCAGCACAAGAATAAGGTCGGCATTTTTAACCGTTGAAAGTCTGTGTGCTATAACAAAGCAGGTCCTGCCCTCCATAAGCTTATACATCGCTTCCTGGATCTGATGCTCTGTTCTTGAGTCAACATTTGAGGTTGCCTCGTCAAGGATCAGCATCGGAGCGTCTGCAAGCATTGCCCTTGCAATGGTTATCAGCTGCTTCTGCCCCTTTGATATATTGACTCCGTCGTCAGAAAGAATTGTGTTGTACCCCTCAGGAAGGTGCTCTATATAATCGTCTATCTTGGCCGCCTTTGCCGCCGCCATAGCCTCCTCCAAAGTTGCTCCCTCTTTGCCGTAAGCTATATTTTCAAAAATCGTTCCGTGAAAGAGCCATGTGTCCTGAAGCACCATTGTATAAGCCTTTCTCAGGCTTTCACGCGTAACACCTTCTATTTCATTTCCGTCAACACTTATCCTTCCACCGCTTACATCATAAAAGCGCATAAGAAGGTTTATTATGGTCGTTTTTCCCGCACCGGTAGGACCAACTATGGCAACCACCGAGCCGGGCTTTGCATGAAAAGACAGATCGTGAAGTATCTCTCGTGATTCATCATATCCAAATTTTACGCCTTCCAGCTTAACATCTCCTCTAATATCCGAGAGAACAACTGCCACCTCAGCATCCTCTTTTTCAGCAGGAGCATCAAGGATCCTGAACACTCGCTCTGCCGCCGCCATTGCAGACTGCACCTCATTTAGAATGTTTGCAAATTCGTTTATCGGCCCTGCAAATTTTCTTGAATACTGTATGAATGAAGCTACATTTCCAAGGTCGATAACAAGAAAGGCAAGAGGGGAGATCGCCGTTATAGAATATAAATACAAACATCCGCCAAGCACACTGATAAGAGAGAGCGAAACGTTGTTTACAAAATTCATCGAAGGGCCTATAACACAGCCATGATATTCGGCATCATAATAGGCATTCGTAGTTATCTCGTTTTTCTTATCAAAACGTGAAATTATGACCTTCTCTCTACTATAGGCTCTTATGGTCTTCTGGCCCGACAGCATCTCCTCCGCATAGCCGTTAAGCTCGCCTATCTTTCCCGATCTCGCCTTAAAATAGGGCTGGATCCTTTTTGTTTTATACCGAGTGAAAAGTATAGAAAACGGAATGGTGATAAGAAACACCGAAACCATTATGGGGGAAATGGAAAGCATCATTATCAGTGATCCCAAAACGGTTACGATTCCAGCCCCCATATGCAGCATATCCGTTGATAGCGATGTATTTATAGTATCAACATCATAGGAAATATGACTGATAATATCTCCTGTTGCGGTCTTGTCAAAATAGGAAACAGGGAGAGAGGTGAGGTGCTCAAATATCTCTTTTCGCATTGAATATGTAATCTTTTGGCTGAGATTTACCATTATTACCGAATTGAGATATGAAAGCACTCCCGAAGCAACATAAGAGATGACCATAAGGATACAGAAATAGAACACTCTTGGTATATCAACACCCGAAGGGGTATCACCGATAGCATTGATAGCCTTTCCTGAAAGTGTTGGGCCCCATAGCGCAAGAATGTTTGAAGCCAACATAACGGCAAAAGCCGCAAGGGCAATCCACTTGTATCTGAAAACATATGCAAACATTCTGATAAGCTGTTTCTTTTTTTTGCCATTCTCTTCTTGTATTTTTACATTTTCCATTTTGTTATTCAAGAATAGCACCTCCAAGCTGTGAGTCACTTATCTCACGGTAAATCATGCAATTTTCCATAAGCTCTTCGTGTTTGCCATGGCCAATTATCCTTCCGCCGTCAAGAACAAGTATAAGATCAGAGCTCATAATAGAGCTCACTCGCTGAGCCACAACAACCATTGTTGCACCTCCGTAATTTTCTGCAATAGCACGTCTCAGCGCCGCATCGGTCTTATAGTCAAGAGCCGAAGAGGAATCGTCAAAAACAAGCAGCTCGGGAGAGGAGGCAAGAGCTCTTGCAATAAGCAATCTCTGCTTTTGTCCGCCCGAAACATTTGTCCCCTTGGCATTTAGCATATGGTCGTAGCCATCGGCAGTTTCTGATATAAACTGATGTGCCTGAGCAGCCTTTGCCGCCTTAACTATGTCCTCTGAGGAAATATCGCGTCCAAATCGAATATTCTCTTCTATAGTATCATTATACAAAAAATCATTCTGACGCACAATGCCGATCTTTGAATGAAGCTCCTCAATCTCATAAGATCTCACATCTCTGCCGTCCACAAAAATCCTGCCGCTATCGGCATCATAACAGCGCATAAGAAGCTGTATCAGCGTTGATTTTCCGCTTCCCGTTGCACCGATTATACCAAGAGTTCCCCCTTTTGGCAAAGAAAAACTGATATTGCTCAGGTTATTTTTGACCTTGTTATAAGAGAAATCAACATTTTCAAAAACAATATATCCTTCTTTGGCAGGGCTTGCTTCATCTTTTACAACATCAAGATCAC
The DNA here is from genome assembly GCA_045587665.1 of Eubacteriales bacterium. Lineage (GTDB taxonomy): Bacteria > Bacillota > Clostridia > Oscillospirales > CAG-272 > SIG710. Next base: position 8,502 of record JAZNCT010000043.1, on the reverse strand, counting down.
TTTGGAGCGAAAGCACCTCTTCTATTCTGTTTGCTGAGGCAGTTCCTCTTGACATCATAGTAAATATTCTCGTTATTGTCAGCATTGCGTTTGTCACAATGGTGAAATATGACATAAAGGCAATGATAACTCCGGTATCTGTAAGCTCTCCCTTAACTCTGAAAGCACCCACAAGTATAACAGCTGCAAGTCCCACATTCAGAAAAAGGGTCATCATCGGGTTTGTTATCGCCATTGTAAGACTTGCTCTTTTTTCAAGTGCAACAAGCTCTCTGTTTACCTCTTCAAAGTGTCTGCGCTCATAATCGGTTTTTGACAGTGCCTTAACAACCCTTATTCCTTGCGCATTTTCACGAACAACTCTGGTCATATTGTCAACACCCTTTTGCACTTGGGTAAACATAGGTATACCTTTTCGTGAAACAAAGTAGACCGTTATGCCGATAAAAGGCAGCGTGGCTACCATAACAAGGGTGAGCACACTGTCGAGAGTCAAAGTGAGAAGTATGCCGCCGACCAAGAGAATCGGAGCCCTCACTCCTATCCTCTGCATCATTCCCACAACTCTGTGAATCTGAAAGGTATCTGAGGTAAGCCGTGATTCAAGGCTTGGCACAGTAAGCTCGTCCAGCTGTGAAGCCGAAAGATACATCACCTTTTCAAACAGATCGTGGCGAATAGATTTTGTTGTATCCCGTGCAACTCTTGAAGCGATTCTGTTTGCATAAATATTCCAAAGCAAAGCCGCAACCGAGCAGAATATCATTATTGCGCCCCAGATAAAAATGGCGTTCTGATTTCCCCTTGGAACAACATCGTCAATAATATGTGCAAGAATATAAGGGAGAACAAGATCCATAAGTGTTCCGAGGATCTTTATAAAAAGTCCCCAAAGCATAAGCCATTTAAAACGGCTGATATATCTGATTATCAATTTCAAAGCTCGTCGCCTCCCTCTCCGTGAAGATCCTCATCGTCAAGCTTTTTCATAGCATATTCAGCGGCTCTTTTAGCAGCCTTTTCAAGCAAATCGGAAAAAGCGGCAGCCTCCTCCTCAGAAAAGCCCTCATTTATATATTCATTCCATGCCCTGTAAGCTGCTTTAATTATCTCTCTTGATGAAATAGCCTTCTCAGTTGGATAGACCAACATAATGCGACGATCATTTTCATCCTTTTCTCGCTTGATATAATCGGATTTTTGGAGCACTGCAAGAGCACGGGCAACACTGCTTTTATCAACACAGAGTTTGCGTGCTATCTGCTCCTGTGATATGCCCGGATTTCCCGTGATAACAAGAATATAGCTTTGAAGATAGGGCCTCAGCTCCTCATTGTTTATATTAGCATTCCTGAACATTCCCGAAGCACGGTTGATAGTATTTATACATCTGGATATAGACGGCATATTTACCTCCATATAATGTTTGGTTCGGCGATAGTTGCGCTTGCAACCGTTGCACGCGCAACTATTATATCTGTTTTCTTCGACAATGTCAATAGAATAAACAGTTTTTAAGAGATAAAATGTCCTTTACAAATCTAAAAAAATGTGTTATAATATCTCCAGAATATTTCAGTAGTAAATAAGGAGCTATATCATTTTATGAAACTCGGCATCGTTGGACTACCCAATGTTGGTAAAAGTACACTTTTTAACGCCCTGACAAATGCAGGAGCAGAATCCGCAAACTATCCCTTTTGCACGATAGAGCCGAATGTAGGAGTTGTTGCAGTTCCCGACAGCCGCCTTGATGTGCTTGCAGAAATGTATAATCCCGAAAAATATACGCCGGCAGTTATTGAATTTGTTGATATTGCGGGTCTTGTAAGAGGTGCTTCAAAGGGAGAGGGTCTCGGAAATAAATTTCTCTCTCACATCCGTGAGGTTGATGCTATTCTCCATGTTATCCGCTGCTTTAAGGACGACAACATCATTCACGTTGACGGCGGCATTGACCCTATGAGAGATCTTGAAACCATAAATCTTGAACTTATATTCTCGGATATGGAGATTCTCGAAAGAAGAATGGATAGGGTTCGCAAAGCAATGAAAGGTGATAAAACTCTGGCACAGGAGCTTGAAGCCCTTGAAAAGGTCTATGCAGGTCTCGAAGAAGGCAAGTGCGCACGTGCCATTGAACTTAACGAAGACGAGCTTTCCTTTATTGCAGAGGCAAATCTGCTCACGCTGAAGCCTATCATTTATGTTGCCAATGTGAGCGAAGAGGAAGCAGGCAGCGAGCCTACAGGCAATGAAATGTACATGAAGCTGAAGGCGCACGCAGAAAGCGAGCACGCTCAGGTCATAGCTATATGCGCAGGCATTGAAGCAGAGATAGCAGAGCTTGACGCAGAGGAAAAGGCACTGTTTCTTGAAGACCTTGGAATTGCTGAAAGCGGCCTTGACAGGTTGATAAAAGCAAGCTACACATTGCTTGGTCTTATAAGCTATCTGACAGCAGGGCCAAAGGAAGTCCGTGCATGGACTATCACAAAGGGCACAAAAGCTCCCCAGGCCGCAGGCAAGATACACAGCGATTTTGAGCGCGGATTTATCCGTGCAGAGATCGTTGCCTATGACGATCTTATGAAATGCGGCACAATGACTGCGGCAAAGGAACAGGGACTTATGCGCAGTGAAGGCAAGGAATATGTTATTGCAGACGGAGATATCGTCCTTTTCAGGTTCAATGTATAAAAGCAAAAAAAGATCGCTTCATACATATGAAGCGATCTTTTTTTATTTTTTAAAAAACGCTGCCGCAATAGCCCCCGGGCCTGCGTGCGTCCCCACAACACTTCCGATAGGAGTACTGCGCAGTTTTTCATCATATCCATGCCAAAGTGAAACACTGTCCTCAATATATTTTTTTAATATCAGGTCACTAAGACCGGTAAATCCCAGCAATATAGGTTTTTCAAAGTCTATTCCACCACAAGCCTCTATCTCCTTCATAAGGAGATTGTTCCCCTGCTTTGAGCCTCTGGCCTTTCCGAGCTGCTTTATTTCGCCATTATCAATACATACAACAGGCTTAATGGAAAGAATTCCGCCGGCAAAGGCCGCCGCACCCGAAATTCTTCCACCCTTTTTTAGATATTCAAGGGTGTCAAGCATTGCTATAACTCTCAGATTTTCTCTCTCATTTGTAAGCCTTTCGGCAATTTGGGCGGCACTCATTCCGCTATCTGAAAGGTGAAGGGCAAGCTCAGCAAGTATGCCGCTTCCAATAGAAACCGTTTTTCCGTCAACAACAAAAACTCTTCCCTTATATTCTTCTGCCGCTATCATTGCGCTTTGGTATGTTCCCGAAAGTTTTGATGAAACTGTTATCACAACCACATCCTCACCTGCTTCCACAGCCTGCTCAAAAACCTGTGAGAATGCGGCAGGCGAGGCCTGACTTGTGCTTGGCAGCACATCACTTTCCACCAGTTTTTCATAAAATGTCTTGTGATCTATCGTAACACCGTCTATATATTCCTCGTCACCGAAATGCACCGTGAGCGGAACAACGGTAAATCTGTTCAACACAGAAGAAGCCACATCTGCGGTTGAATCAATAACCAATCTTACTTTCATAATTATTCTCCTAACAGTATAAAAATCGGGGCGATTCGATCATAACAATGTCGATTCTGCCCCGTTTGTTTATTTTGGTATGCCGTTTTTACTTAGATTTTGCAGGTTTGATGAAATAAGCTCCATTGTTTTATAAAATATCTCTCTGCGCTCTTCCGAAATACCCATACCGGCTATTTCAACAGCAATGTTAGCCATTCTTTGAACCTTTTCGGCCACTGACGTTCCCTCAGGAGTAAGCATAATGCGTGCCCTGTATCTTCCGCCGTTTGCGTCTCTCATAACCAGCCCCCTGCCCTCAAGCTCTGAAACAGACCGCGAAACGTCTGCCTTGTTTCTGTCGCAGATATCGCTTAGCTGAGCAGAAGTTACCCCCTCGGGATAACGAAGCATAGTTACCAGATATATTGCATAGGAGCCCTTCAAACCATTCTCTTCCATTACCTCTGAAGCGATTTGATGCCAGGAACGGTTTATGCCCGACAAAGCAACCAAAAATCGCTCAAATCTGGTTATCATAAGCACCCTCCCGTTTCTTTAACATTCAACCGAAATTATATAGCTGTAAACAGGCTGTCCTCCATTGATAAGATTGACCTCAGCCCCTGAAAAACGCTCGGTTATAGACGAGGCCAATGCCTGCGCCTTTTCTTCTTTAACATCATCTCCGTAAAACACAGTGATAAAGCTTGCTTCATCTGCTTTTGCAATATCTCCTGTGAGCCTGAGAGCCGCAGAATTCACATCACTGCCAACAAAAGAGAGCTTATCCTCGTTCATAGCCAGTATCTGTCCTTCTTTTATCTCCTGTCCGTCAAAATCAGAATCGCGGGCAGCAAGGGTGATCTGACCTGTGTGAACATTTTTTGCAGCCTCACTCATAGCCAATAGAAGCTCATCAGGTGAAAGATCGGGATCAAAAGCAAGGGCAGCCGATACTCCCTGAGGTATTGTTTTGGTAGGAATAACAATGATTCTTCTGTCGTTTGCAAGATTTACCGCCTGTTCTGCCGCCATAATAATATTTTTATTGTTGGGCAATACAAAAACATTCTTTGCAGGAACGGCCATGCAGGCGCGGAGTATATCCTCGGTTGAAGGATTCATGGTTTGACCGCCCATAACTATCCTGTCACAGCCAAGCTCGGTGAAAAGATTCTGCATACCCTCACCGTTTGCAACCGAAACTATTCCATATTCATTTTCAGGCTCGCGGGGCAAAAGCTCCTCTTTTTTTGCCTTTTTAGCCAGCTTTTTCAGTCTTTCTCTAAGCTGAACTCTCATATTTTCTATCTTGATCTTCTCGATCATTCCATATTTTGAAGCCTCATCAAAAGCCGCTCCAACACTGTCAGTGTGAACATGGACCTTTATGATCTCGTCATCGTCAACAACCACAACGCTGTCTCCGATAGACGAAAGAAACTCTCTCAGCTCACAAGTGTCGTTTTTAAGTGCTGTGGCTCTGTCAATTATAAACTCTGTGCAATATGTGAAGGTGATCTCGTCTTCACTCATAACCTCGGGGTCAACAACGCCCTCCTCGGTGAAAACATCTTCCTCACCAAGTTCAATGACCTTGCCTGATTTAAGATAAGAAAGGATACCTTCAAGTATAACGATATATCCCATTCCGCCGGCATCGACAACACCTGCCTTTTTGAGCTGGGGAAGCATTTCGGGTGTCTCTGCCAGGGTCTTCTCCCCCTGCTGTATAGCCGCCTCGATTGTGCTCACGTTGTCAAGACCGTCCTTCGCTGCCTCAGCAGCAGCAGCCGCCGCCATGCGGGAAACAGTCAGAACAGTGCCCTCGGTGGGCTTGAGCACAGCGCGGTATGCCGCATCAACACCGCTTGCAAGTGCACTTGCAAAGCCTGTGGAATCAAGAGCCTTTTTGCCCTTGCAGTCATTTGAAAAGCCTCTGAAAAGCTGAGAAAGGATAACGCCCGAATTTCCTCTTGCTCCACGAAGAAGCGCAGAGGAAATAGCGGCAGAGACCTCATCTATTCCCGTTTCGTCATTGATATCCATTTCGTTAAGCACGTCGATAGCGGCAGAAATAGTCATTGCCATATTTGTTCCTGTATCTCCGTCGGGTACCGGAAAAACATTTAGCGCATCTATGCTTTTCTTTTGACGGCAAATATTGTGAGCCGCAGAAATTATCGCATCCTTAAACTGTTTTCCTGTGATCATTAGGAAAAACCTCCAACAATAAATATATTTTGCGCATTTTTACACATTAAAAAATGTTGACAAATCAACATCGTATGTATTATACACCACAAACGTTGATTTGTCAACATCTTTTTTGATTTTTTTCAAACAATTGATGTTTTCTATGGTTAAAACACAATATATAGTGCAGCCCACAAGTTCTGCAATGTTTTCACCGTTGCATTTACAGTGGGTGTCTTTCTCTCACGACAGCAAAGGCTTCTTTCGCTATCTCCACAGTTTCAGCAATATCCTCCTCAGAAAGAGCGGCATTTATAAAATGATTATGATGATTTGTAAAGAAAACGCCTCGCTTGACACATTCCGCTATCCATTCCTGGTGCAGTTTCAGAGAAGGATCGTCTGCAATTCTCAGATAGAAAAGAGAAGGCACTCCCGTTATATGCAGATCAAAACTATATTCTGCCGCTGCCAAGGCAAGACCCTGCTTCAGCATTTCGCCCTTTGATATAAGAAGCTTTGGCAGGTCTAACCTTTTCATCTTTTCAATGCAGGCAATACCTGCGGCAAAGGGTACTGCGCTCATCCAATATGAGCCTGTGTAGGACATTGAAGAAACAGAATTTTTAAGAAAATCCTTTCCGCAAAGAGCGCTGACGTTATAACCGTTTGCAAGTGCTTTGCAAAAGCACAGCATATCCGCTTCAAATCCAAAATAATGGTCGGAGCCTGCAAGATCAAGTCTGAAACCTGCACGCACATCATCAATAATGAGAACGGTGCTCTCCTCTGTGCACTTTTTGCGCACTGCCTGCCAAAAGCCCTCCTTTGGAAGCTCGTTATCCATAAAATTGCCGTGCATATAGGGCTGACCGATAACAGCCGCTATCTGCCCCTTATATTTTTCAAACACCTCTTCAAGCTGAGCATAATTATTCCATTCAACATATATGTTGTGCATAACGTCCTCTTCGATAACGCCTGCATAATCTATCTTCTGTGTCCAGGGAGCAACACCGTGATAATAGCCCTTAAAGAACACGATCTTTTTTCTGTGGGTATAGGCTCTTGCTGTCATAATAGCCAGGGTCGTAACATCGTTGCCGTTTTTGGCAAAGAACGCCCAATCCGCAGAAGCTACCGTATCAACAAGAAGCTCTGCAAAATCTATCATAACCGTGTTTGGCAGTGTTGTGCAATCAGATATAGCTCTCTGCTTTGCCGCCGCAGCATCAACATCGGGGTCATGATACCCGAGAATGTTAGGTCCATAAGCACACATATAGTCGATAAATCTGTTGCCGTCAAGATCCCAGAGATACGTGCCCTCTGCCCTCTCAGAATAAAGTGGAAACGCCTCTATCGGCACATAACAGCCCTCGGCAGGCCCCTGATGACCGTATATACCCGAGGGAATGACCTTGGTTGCTCTCTCAAAAGCCGCGCGGCTCTTTGAATATTCATTTATTTTACGCATCCTCTTCCCCCCTTATGCCAGATACAGAGAAACTCTGTCAAGAATACGGTTCACATTGTCGATCTGAGATATCATGCCGCAAATACGCACCTTGCCCTCTCCAACCGCTGCAACAGCGTTGATAGTGCCGTCAAAAAGGTCTCTGGCAACATTTATATCCTCAAATTTCATTTCAGAAAAGCTGTCATAGCTTCCCTCTCCTAAGAATTCCAGCTTGTGCCCTCTGCATCCAACAAAAACAGCCGTGTCCTCACCTATGCCAAGCTTGATGTTTCCGTCAACTATGTTTGAAGCAGAAAACATTCCTATTTTGTCGGTGTTTCCTATCTGGGCAACAGCACCGGCAATAACGTGAAGCATAAGGACTGTAGATCTTTCAAAGAAATCTCTGCTTTCAAGAGCCTTGGGCTCAGGTCTCAGATATGAAGAAAGAATATCCGTCAGCTTCATAAAAGGGCCAAGCAAAAAGCCAAGACGGTGAAAACCGCTGAGAGGCAAAGGCATTGCCTTTCCGTCTATCATATCATTGAATTTTTTGCATGAAGGAAAATAAAGCTTGATGCTGCAGCCCTTTGTTCCCTCTGTCATTTCTGCCTTTCCGCAATTAAAGATCAGCTTGCCGCATGGGCCTCCCTTAACAGAAAAACCGATAGATATCTTTTTATTTTCAACAAGCTTCTTTGCATCTCCGTCAAGCTCAAGTAGCTTTGGTATAGCTCCGAGAACAGCAAAAAGATTGCAATACGCCAAAACCCTCTCGTCCCTCATATTATCTCCTTTGCGTCTTATTATATGGAAATATTTTACCATTATACAAACAAATTGTCAATATCAAAATATTTTTCTCAAATCCCCCATTCCGACGTAAAGTTAGAATTCATCATCAAGGATGATTTAACCCACACAATAGGGTGATCCAGTTAAAAAGAAACAACCTTTGTCTATCGACAAAGGTTGTTTCTTTTTCTGGTGCCGGTGGCGGGGGTCGAACCCGCACCCTGTCGCCAGGACCGGATTTTGAGTCCGGCACGTCTGCCAATTCCATCACACCGGCGCTTTATAGATTATATCACTTTTATTGAAATAAGTCAAGAGGTAAAATCAAATTAACCGCATCCGGCATGTAGTGTTACAATAGATGTGAGACCAAAAGTAAAAAAAGTATAGAAAAAGTGATTGAGTTCTGTTAAAATAGAATTACCCCTAACTCACATCAACAGAAAGGACTCAATCACTTCATGAAACATTATACCACAAACAAA
>JAZNCT010000042.1:0-7992 GCA_045587665.1 Eubacteriales bacterium | reverse complement strand
TATGAAAAAGAGGCAACAAGGGAGCTTACTTCGATCTTTAAAGCAGAAAAGCCTGATATAGTTCATACTCATTCCTCTTTTTCTGCAAGGATAGCGGCAAGGAAATGCCGAGTTCCGCTGATATTTCAGACACATCATTGTGCTGTAACACCGCCAAAATATAAGACGGTTTTTCCATTTAAGCAACTTTTGGGTGCACTTAATAATCATTATTCGGATAGGGTCATTGCAACAGCTGAGGCTGCCGCAGAAATTCTTATAAAACAGGGAGTAAAAAAAGAAAAAATATCTGTTGTCATCAATGGCTCAGAGCCTCTTAAAAGGATTTCGAATGAAGAAAAATCAAGACTTCGTGTTTCTCTTGGGATCCCCGAAGACAGCTTTGTTGTTTCGATAGTGGCGAGACTTGAAGCCGTTAAGGATCACAGAACATTTATTTTGGCGGCGGCAGAGGCTCTGAGGGTGCATGAGAAAATGCGTTTTCTCATTATCGGAAAGGGAAGCCTTGAAAAAAGCCTGAAAAATCTTGCTTCTGAGCTTGAAATATCTGATAAGCTGATATTTACCGGATTTTGCCCTGACGTTGCGCCATATATGAATATTTCGGATGTCAATGTAAACTGTTCCTTTTCCGAAACATCCTGCCTGGCTATATCTGAGGGGATGGGCCTTGGCTTGCCCTCTATCGTTTCTGATTGCCGAGGAAACACGGCAATGGTCTGTGACGGCGAAAACGGTCTCATTTTTGAAAGAGAAAACAGCGAAATGCTTGCAACAGCTATGATAACCCTTGCAGAAAATGAGACTCTCAGAAACAACATGAGTGCAGGTGCCAGGAGAGCCTTTGAGGAGAGATACACTGCCTCGGTTATGGCAAAACAGATAGAGGAGCTTTATATTAAGGAATTTAATAAAAAAATGAAGGGAAAGACGGCAAATGCCTGATAACTCAAAGAATTTATATAGTATTTTAGACAAAATAGATTCGCCGGAGGATCTGAAAAGGCTTGAGGAAGCAGATATTCCCTTGCTTTGCGATCAGATCAGAGATTTTCTTGTTTCTAACGTGAGCAAAACAGGCGGTCACCTTGCCTCAAATCTAGGTGTTGTGGAGCTTTCTGTTGCACTGCATAGGGTGTTCAGCACACCAAAGGATCATATAATTTTTGATGTTGGACACCAGTGCTATGTGCACAAGATGCTGACCGGCAGAAAAAACGCTTTTGATACTCTCAGAAAACCCGGCGGGCTCAGCGGCTTTGAAAAACGGGCAGAAAGCGAGCACGACTGCTTTGGAACAGGACACAGCAGTACATCACTTTCGGCTGCTATCGGAATTGCGCAGGCAGACAGGATAAAGGGCGAGACCGACAGCTTTACAGTTGCCGTTGTGGGTGACGGCGCTTTTACGGGCGGAATGATACACGAGGCACTGAACAATTGTGATCCCTCACTTCGACTTGTTATCGTTCTCAACGAAAACGAAATGTCAATATCCAAAAACATAGGAAAGTTTGCTGAAAATTTGTCTCGGCTTCGCTCAACGCGTACATACGGACGAACAAAACGCTGTGCAAGGCGTTTTATATCACGCATACCCCTTGTTGGACGTCCACTGTTCAGACTGTTTCGAGGAGTGAAAAAGTCGGTGAAAAATGCGCTCTACAAAAGCAATTATTTTGAGGATATGGGCCTTTATTATATCGGGCCTCTTGACGGAAACGATTATTCTCAGATAGAATCTGCTCTCAGCAATGCAAAGGCGCAGGGCGAAAATGTTATAGTTCATATAAAAACTAAAAAAGGAAAAGGCTATATTCCTGCCGAGAATGACCCCAGCGGCTATCATTCTATGGCTGATCCTTCGAAAAAACAGAGCGAAGGACTTACTTTTTCCGAGATTTTTGGAAAAAAGCTTACGGAAATGGCTCGGGATGATGAAAAGATCTGTGCAATAACAGCCGCTATGTGCGACGGAACAGGACTTTGCACCTTTAAAGACTCTTTTCCGGAGAGATTTTTTGATGTGGGAATTGCAGAGCCTCATGCGCTGACCTTTGCCGCAGGGCTTGCGGCAGGGGGAATGAAGCCTGTTGCCGCAATTTATTCAACCTTTCTCCAGCGCGGCTATGATAATATTATTCATGATATTGCTCTTCAGGAGCTTCCTGTAACGCTTTGTATAGACAGGGCAGGGCTCAACGCTTCAGACGGCGCAACTCATCACGGAATTTTTGATGTTGCTTTTCTATCTCAGATCCCCGGAATGACTATATATGCACCGGTTACAAAGAAAACTCTTGAGCTTGCGCTATATGAGGCTATCAACAGCGGAAAGCCCTGTGCTGTGAGATACGCTTCGGGTAAAGAGGACAAGCGGGTATCAGAGGCATTTTACAGCAATTATGAAGAACGCACCGATATTCTTAGCGTGCGCAGTGATATACCCGAGCTGAGTGAACCGGATATACTTATCATCACATATGGAAGAATTGCCGGGGAGGCACTTGATGCAAAGGAGCAGCTTTCTCTTTTGGGATACAGCTGCGGCATAGTGCTGCTTGAAAAGCTGAAGCCATATGATGAAACGGCAAAGAGCATAATCCCATATTTACCTCGCAGCGGTGGCCTTGTGCTGTTCCTTGAAGAAGAGATAAAAGCAGGCGGCATGGGGATGATGCTTTCTGACGAGATGAACAAGCAAGAGCTGCTAAAAGGATTTAGCTATAGGATCATGGCTCTTTACGAGAGCTTTGCAATTCAGGAGCGTTCAGAAAGTATTTTTGAAACTGCAGGTGTTTCTGCCTCCGATATTATAAAAGAGTGTAAGAGCTTTTTTGAGAAAGATATATAACAAGATCCCTGCCGCAAAATCGGCAGGGATATTGTTATATTATACCGGAAAAGCGGTTTCGGATAGCTGACCGCAACCGTATTTATTTGCTTTTCCTATTGACGATTCTATTCTGAGCAGACGGTTGTATTTGGCAACTCTTTCGCTTCGGCATGGGGCACCGGACTTAATATACTCTGCGCTGAGAGCCACAGCCAGATCTGCAATGGTGGTATCTTCGGTTTCTCCCGAACGGTGAGACATTATATATTTATAGCCATTTTGTGAGGCAAGGGAAGTAACATTTAGCACTTCGGTCAGTGTTCCTATCTGATTCGGTTTTATCAGAATTGAATTTGCATAACCTTCGCATATGCCGTCGCGAAGCCTTTTTTCGTTTGTAACAAAAAGGTCGTCACCAACCAGCATTATTTTTTTACCAAGCTCTGCCGTCAGCTTTTTCCAGCCCTCATAATCCTCTTGATCAAGACCGTCTTCAATCGAGAAAATCGGATAGGCAGAGGAAAGCTTTTTCCAGTGCTCGATAAGCTCATCGGAGGTATAGGTGTTGCCGTGCCCCACGAGTTTATATTTTCCTCCTTCAGTATACCATTCGCTTGCGGCGGCGTCAAGTGCGATTTTAACATTTTCTGTGCTGTTTCCTGAGCTTTCGATAGCTTCGCATATCAGCATCAGTGCTTCTTCGTCGCTTGCAAGGCTGGGGGCATATCCGCCCTCATCGCCAACCGTTGTGTTGTAGCCCTTCTTTTTCAGGATCTCACCAAGCTTATGATAAATTTCGCATCCAATCCGCATAGCGTCAGAAAATGATCTGGCATTTATGGGAGCTATCATAAACTCTTGTATATCTACGTTGTTTGAGGCATGGGCACCGCCGTTTAAAATATTCATCATAGGAACGGGAAGACGCCTTGCGCTGATGCCGCCAAGATAGCGGTATATCGGCATATGATATGAATTTGCGGCAGCTCTGGCAACTGCAAGCGAAACCGATAGGATAGCGTTTGCACCTATATCAGATTTGTCGGGAGTGCCGTCAAGCTCTATCATTGTGTGGTCGATCTCTGCCTGCTCTGTTGCGCAGATGCCGGAAATTGCAGGGGAGATAAGCTTGCCTACATTGCAAACGGCGTCAAGCACGCCTTTTCCGCCATATCTTTTTTCATCCCCGTCTCGCTTTTCGTGAGCCTCAAAAATTCCTGTTGAAGCTCCCGAGGGAACACTGGCAACTCCAACTGTTCCGTCGCTTAAAATTACTGTTGATTCAACGGTTGGGTTTCCTCTTGAATCTATTATTTCGCGTGCGCAAACGCGAGAAATCTGAGCTTTGTTCATGCTTGTTTACTTCCTTTCGCTTTTTGTTTTTAGTATTGGCAAAAGGAAGAAATAATATTCGTAGATAACGTTATGTTTTTAAAGCCTTATCGCTCTCTCAAAAACAAAAAGAGACCGCCACTGAATACGGCAGTCTCTATTTGTTTCTTATTTACTTGTTTTTTCAATAGCTTCCCAAAGACCGTTAAGATAGCAGGCACCCATTGCTCTGTCATAAAGGCCGTAGCCGGGCATACATACCTCGCCCCAAACGGTTCTTCCGTGATCGGGACGGATAGGACCTTCAAAGCCTATATCGTGGAGAGCCTTCATGATCTCATACATATCAAAGGTTCCGTCAGAGGAAAGATGAGCAGCCTCTTCAAAGAGCTTGCCGGGAATCCAGTGCTGGAGATTGCGAACGTGAGCAAAGTGGATCCTTCCGGGCATAGAACGAATGATATCGGGAATGTCATTATCAAGGTTTGTTCCAAGTGAGCCTGTGCACAGTGTGAGACCGTTATGAGGATTATCAACTGCCTTCAGCATTCTGTGTATGTTTTCTTTATTTGTGATTATTCTTGGCAGGTTGAACACAGGCCAAGCAGGATCATCTGGATGAATAGCCATGTTGATATCATATTTATCGCAGGTAGGCATTATCGCTTTAAGAAAGTAAACCAGATTGTTGAACAGGTCTTCAGCTGTTACATCCTTATAAGCTTCAAAAAGCTCCTTAACGTGAGCAAGTCTTTCAGGCTCCCAGCCGGGCATAACAAAGCCGTTTGAGTTTGCATCTGTCTGATCAAAGAAGACCTGTGGGTCGATGGAATCAACAACGCTCTGGTCATAAGCAAGAACTGTTGAGCCGTCGTGACGAGGCTTTGCAAGATCTGTTCTTGTCCAGTCGAAAACAGGCATAAAGTTGTAGCAAACCATGTTGATACCTTCTTTGCCAAGGTTTTCGAGAGTTTCTATATAGTTTGCGATATACTGATCTCTTGTTGGCAGACCAAGCTTGATATCTTCGTGAATATTAACGCTTTCGATGCCGCTGATCTCAAGACCTGCAGCCTCTACCTCTTCTTTAAGTGCGCGAATAGCTTCTCTTGACCAAACCTCACCGGGTTTAGTGCTGTAAAGCGTTGTAATAACCCCTTTAACTCCGGGAATCTGACGGATATTATCAAGAGTTACGCTGTCATATCCGGGACCGTACCATCTGAGAGTCATTTTCATAGTAATAATCCTCCGATTTATATTTACAATTTCCGTTTTTGGCCGCAAAGGCGACATTCTATTTTAATTATAACTCAAAGAAGTGTTTTTTTCCATTGCAATTAGTGATTATTATATTGCAAATCCGCTTTTGTTGTTTTCTCATAATTTGCACGCTGTGCAAGAAAGTTATACTGATACAAATGAATTATATTTAATCAGTGTTTTTTTGCAGAAGGGAAACGAAGCCTTATGGATATTCCGTTTTAAAAAGACGAAAATAACAAAAGATCCACCCTGGACAGGCAAAAAATGGGGTGGATCTTCATATTTTATCCTAAAGACTCTATAAAGGGGAGAAAAAGTCATAAAGATCAAAATTGGCGGCGGGCTTGTTGCACTTGCCGTTTTTATAATATTGGGTGGATACAGACATATAAAGGTTGCATCGGTTTTTGCCTGGATAGTGGCTGCTGTGCTTCATGAAGCCGGTCATTTTTTTGCTGCAAGGCTGCTTGGGGTAAGGGTAAGCAAAATGACCCTTGATGTTACGGGAGCTAAAATGCAGCTTTGCGGAAAGCTGATATCATATGAGGAGGAATTTTTTATTGCGGCAGCCGGCCCTTTTATCAATTTTATTTTTTCTGGAGCTTTCTTTTCGGTTTGGCCCTCTTTTGCGGAATTTTCTCTGCTTCTTGGAATTCTAAATATGATGCCTGCCCCCGGCTTTGACGGCTACAGAATGACCGGCTCTCTTATAGCCCTTTTTTTCGGTGCCCGTGCAAATGAAAAGACAATGCGTTTTTTATCATTTTGTGCAGTGATATTTCTCTGGACGGTTGCGGTGTATACAATGATAAGATATAATTCGGGAATTTCTCTTTTTGTTTTATCCTGTGCTCTTTTCACAGGTTTTGTTTTTTGAAACCTTTCTTAGTATTAACCTTGAACTTTTGGTATAAATATGTTATAATATAAGTGCATTATTTGATTTTGATCGTTAAAGCTTTGGAGGAATGTTTTTATAGTGAAAGCTGAAGTTATGTATGCCACGATGAAGCCGTGGAAACTCTTTTTCGTTGTGGCTATGCCGGGCATGGTCAGCATGTTTGCTATGTCTGTATACAGTATAATCGAAGGGGCTTTTATCGGGCGTATGCTTGGCGAGGGGGCTTTTGCCGCCGTCAACATTGCAATGCCTCTTGTTATGATAAATTTTTCGCTGGCCGATCTTATCGGCGTTGGTGCTTCTGTGCCAATATCTATAGCACTTGGGCGTGATGATAAAAAAACAGCAAACAATGTGTTTTCCTGCTCTGTGATAATGATATTTCTCGCATCGCTCCTTATGGGGGGCCTGATGTTTTTCGCCGCTGAGCCTATGGCAAGGATGATGGGAGCAGATGATGCTCTGCTCGATGCCGCAGTGAGATATCTTCGCACATATGCGCTCACAAGTCCTCTCACAACTGTCTTTTTTGCAATGGATAATTATCTGCGCATCAGCGGATATATAAAAACAAGTATGTTTATCAACATTGGCTGTAATTTGTCAACTCTCATTTTATTGCTGGTTTTTCTGTTCGTTTTTAAAATGGATGTGGTGGGCTCTGCGCTTGCAACAAGCATTTCAATGTGCCTGTGTTCAGTTGCGGCTCTGATGCCGTTTTTAGCTAAAAAAACCCTTCTCAGCTTTACAAAACCCAAATTTCATATATCAATGTTCAGGCAGATAGCTGCCTGCGGTTCTCCTGTTTTTCTCAGCAATGTTGCAGGACGAGTTACCTCGATACTTATGAATATTTCTCTTATGCATCTTGGAACAAGAGATTTTGGCGAGGGCGGTGGAACCACTGCAGTTGCGGCATATGCGGTGCTTATGTATGCAAGCGATATGTGTCAGCCCCTGCTTTACGGAATGAGTGATGCGCTTTCTCCTGCCATTGGCTTTAACTGGGGGGCTGAGAACTATGGCAGAGTTAAGAGCATAGCAAAATGTGTTTTTATAGGAACAAGCGTTGTGGGCATTTCTTCCACGGCTGTGATGTTCTTTTTATCAAAGCCTCTGGTTTCGGTGTTTGCAAGTGCCAAGGATGTAGAGCTGCTCCGACTTTCCTCTCACGCTATCAAGCTGTTCTGCTTCACATACCTTTTCAGGTGGATATCCCTTGCAGCTCAGAGCTTTCTCAGTGCTATCGAAAAGCCTGTTAGAGCAACGTTGCTTGCAATAGCCGTTGCCCTTGTTTTTCCGGTTATAATTCTGGGAGCACTTTGGGGATTGGGGCTTGACGGAATTTGGCTCAACATGGCAGGCACTTCTGTGCTTTCTGCCGCTTTGTCTGCTGTTTTGCTTATAGGAGTAAATGCCGAAATAAAGAATAGAGAAAAAATTAAAAAGGCGCTTGAATATGAGATTTCTTAGTATAATGTGCCAATACAACAATACCGTTTATTGCAACAAAAAGGATTTTGACTATATGTATCAGAATTTGGATTTTGATATCGTAACTCCGGGAGAAATTCTTGCGCTGCGTTTCTCCAAAAACAACAGCATTGAAACTGATATATTTGTTAAGGTGATTTCGGTTAAAATGCCCTATAACACC
>JAZNCT010000041.1:0-4823 GCA_045587665.1 Eubacteriales bacterium | reverse complement strand
TACACTGCCCCGATATATGTGTCAAGAGTTACAATTTTAAAACTGAATTTATCGTGCTGTGATGCACGCACCGACAAATTATTATTTGCAAAACTCCGGTCCTCACCGCTTTGGTGGGGACCGGAACAGCTTGCTTTCAAGCAACCTAATTATTTCAAGCTCCAGGTATCTGTGTGTTCACGCTTCTGTGTTTTCAGATTTTCGTCTACATAGGTTGTGTAATAATCATAAGTACCTATAGCAATTTCGTCAACATCAACAGAAAGATCACAAACAACTATCTGCAGGCCATAGCACACAACTGTTGCAGAATCCGAAACCTCTATCTTATAACCTGTGCGAGGCTTGCCTTGGTAGGTATAGATTCCGTCTGCGGCGATAAATGTATATACAGTTCCGTATGAGGGCTTATAATTCTCAAGCAGCTCCTCATTGTAATTGCTTATCGCATTTTCGCTTACAAGAACAAGGCTTCCGTCCTCATTTACGCTGTCGATCGCAAACAAGCCGGGAACATAACCCTCTTCACCGATAGCGTTTCTCAGATATTCTATAACAGTTGCCTTAAATACCTTTTTGTAGAGCGACTTTGTTCTGGCAGTTTCTCGTTTTTCAACATCGAAAAAGTCATTATACATCTCGGGTGTTGCCTTATCCTTATAGACCTCGTCTATATAGTTGCAGAAGGCTTCAAAAGGCACGTTTTCTGCAGATACGCCATTTATAGAAGCGATCTTAACCTCACCGTAAACACCCGATCCGTCTGTGATAGCACTCTTTACAACGAGAACATCCTTATCGTCCAGATAGAAATCGGATTTATAGGGATCGAGGGCAACAAATTCACCGGGGAAGCCCTCCGGCTGTACCTGACCTAAAACCACAGCCCAGTTTGCAATATACTGCGCCAGGAGAACAACATCCTTTGTAGTTATTTTACCGTCGCAGTTACCGTCAGCAGAAAGAATATCAAAATTCTTTATCTCCCAGCCGGCCACATACTGCGCCACAAGAACAACATCCTTTGTGTTTATATAAGCATCGTTGTTTGCATCTCCGGGCTGAACAACTCTGCCAATAACAAAGGTGCCGGTTTTATTCGAGGTAAATGTAATATTCTCAGCATTATAGGTTGAATTCAGCCAAAGAAGCTCGCCCTTTTCGCTTACAAAATAGACATGATTGATCTTATCCTTATATTCTGCGGGAAGAGTTAGAGAATATGTCACATTTGTGCCGGGCTGAATCTCCTTGCCGCCACGGGTAAGGCTGATAGAAAACGCTGTGATATCGCCGTTTTCAAAGATCTTAACGATATTTTCGGGTATCTTTGATTCCTCAACATCAGCGATACCGAGGGAAACTGTACCGTTATTTGCGATACCCTTTGTAATTGTCAGTCTGAAATCATCGCTGATATATTTATAGTAATTAGCCTCTCTCTTGATACCTATAAGCTCTGTGTTAAAATATTTATGAACATCACTGTTTTCACAGAAATGGAATCTTTCAAATCCCTCGCCGGGTATGAAAGACCCTTTTACAAATGAGGTGTTATAGCCTGCTACAACAAGTATTTCAAGAGCCGTAATATCAGAAAAAGCACCCACCGGAACACTTCTGAGGCTCATGGGGAGCAGAAGCTCTGTTATGTTATTGACACCGGCAAAAGCGTCATCTGCCATTGTGAGAGTGCCGCTCTTTATCATGAATCTGCCGCTGCAGGCTTTATCCGCTTTTATAAGATGCTTGCCGATATAGAGGCAGCCGTCTTCAAAATTGCTCTTATCCGACAAAACAGCAGTTGCCGCAAAAGCATCCTTTCCAATAGAAGTGATACTATCGGGCAAAACAACACTGCCAAGTGCATCAGATGAAAAGAAAGCTTTCTCCCCTATCGTCTTAACACCCTCGGCAAGCTCAGCACTTACAAGAGAAGTGCAGTAGCTGAACGCTCCACCTGGAATGGTAACAACATTCTTTGGAATCTTGATCTCTCCAAGGGAATTACAACCCTTAAATGCATATTCGCCAATAGAGACAAGAGCTTCGGGGAGGATCACCTCAGAAAGCCCTGTGCAATCTGCAAAAGCATATTCTCCGATTGTTTTCAGCTTTGAGGGAAGCGTTACACTGCGGAGATCATCAGCATTTGAAAAAGCACTTGCACTGATAGCAGTTACAGTTTCGGGAACGGTATATGCACTTTCGCTCTTGGCGGGAGCATATTTTACCAGAGTTTTCATATCATAGCTGAACAAAACATTGTCAACCACTTTAAAGTTTTTGTTCTTGTCGCTAAGCTCAATTTTAGCAAGACCGGAAAAGTTTTCATCAAGGACACCGTCATAGAGCGCAGAAAGGTTTGCGCCTATTTTCAGCGTATCAACCGTAACATCATCGGTTGAATAAACAAATGCGCCGGGCTTGATGCTGACTATCTTTTTGCCTTTATCGTTAACATCGGGGATGTCAACTACATTTGAGGTTATGGGAAATTTCGTGATCTCAACGGTAGTAGATGATTTCGCCACATATTCACAAGCTGATGCACCGGCAAAAAATGCCATAAGAACAAACAGCGAAGCCACCGTGATCACAAGAGCCAAAATACGTTTTTTCATACTGAAGCCTCCAAAAAAATCTTTAATATATCCGATGATATTTTACCATATATTTGCTTATAAGTCAAGACATTTGCAAAAACCGGATGAAAACGGTTACGGCACGATTATTCCGCTCCAGCCGTCAGTGTCAAGCTGATCAAAATCAAGGGGTTCATCTGTCACCTTTGGAGTGGTAACGGCAGGCATCGTCACATCTTCCGGCAAGGTTTCGGTAGTCTCGCTTTCCGATGTCTGAGCAGGCGGTTCGGTTCCAACGGGGCGAGAGTTTTCTTCTGTGGTCTCCTCATCTATTCCGGCAATTATCAAAGCTCTTTCATATTCTGCTTGGCTGAATAATCTTTTTGCTATAAGATTTTCGGCAACCGTGGTGCTTTCGTTTTTAGCACTGCACTGCAATACGCCAACGCAATACAAAACAACATCCCCACGCACAAAATTTTCATTTTCTTCCCTGCTTTCGCATATCCCAAAAGCTCTTGAAAGATTATAGGGTGCATCCCACACAAAATCCGTGCCGTCCTTAAAATCAAGCATACGAAGAAGCATGGTTAAAAATTCGCAGTCTCTTACACGGGCAAGCGAAGCAAACCTGTCTGCGCTCTTTCCCCGAGTTATCCCATTTTGATAAGCATAAGCAACATATCTGTCTGCCCAGGAAGGAACATCGCCAAATGGGTGGCTGTATGTACATTCAAGAGCATCATCCTCGCAGCCCATAAGCCGTATTATCATTGTAACGGCCTCGGCTCTGTTCAGCTCTTTTTCAAGCCTGTAGCCCTTTTCAGTACCCTTGAAAAGCCCTAAATAATTCAGTGCTCTGGCGGCGTTCTCACCTTTATCAAGCCCCGCAGCCCCTGTCATACAAAGGGCAGAAAAGGCTCCTATAAGCAGCGCAGCCATAAGACCGAGAGCAACTATTCTGATTTTTACCCTACTAAGCATAAAATATATCCATTCTTTTTATTTATATGTAATTCTAACACATTTGAACATAACTGTCAATAAATAATATGTTACAATTTATACAAAAAGAGAGATGCTATACAGCATCTCTCTTTTTTACTGTAGGCACGAAATGTCCTTATCCTTTTGCAAAAAAGCTCTAAGCTTAGGGCTTTTCGGATCATCAAACAGTTCTATCGGATCGCCCATTTCTTCGATAACCCCGTCTGCCATAAACATCACGGTATCGGCAACACTTCTGGCAAAATCCATTTCATGGGTAACGATTATCATCGTTCTGTCGCTGTCTCTCAGCGATTTTATAGCTCGCAGAACTTCACCCGTAAGTTCGGGGTCAAGTGCGCTTGTAGGCTCATCAAAACAAAGTATCTCAGGATCAAGAGCGAGTGCTCTCGCAATGGCAACTCTCTGGCACTGCCCTCCCGAAAGCTGGCAGGGGTAGCTATCTCTTTTTTCGCTTAGTCCAACCTGCACAAGAAGCTCGTCGGCCTTATTTTCTATTCTGGCCATAGCCTGAGCCTTCTCATGTGCCGACATCTTCTCTTTTTTTGCGGCACTTTTGAGTGCCAAACTGGCCGCAAGAGTTATATTCTTATGCACCGTATACTGCGGAAAGAGATTAAAAGACTGAAAAACAAGGCCGAATTTAAGCTGATCTTCTCTTTTTTCCTTTGTGCTTTTCTTTGTTTTGTCCTCACCGTCATAAACCACCTTTTCCCCAACGGTGATCATGCCCTCATCAGGGTTTTCAAGAAAGTTAAGACAGCGAAGAAGCGTGGTCTTTCCGCTTCCCGAAGAGCCGATTATAGCAAGCACCGAGCCTTTTTCAAGAGAAAAATCTATTCCTTTCAGAACCTCAGTCTTATCAAAGCTCTTTTTAAGACCTTTAACTCTTAAAAGTTCCATATCCGCCCTCCTTAACTCTTAAAATAATCAAGCTTCTTTTCAAGATAACCGAAGAGAAGTGTCAAAGCGCCGTTGAATATAAGATAATATATGCTCGTGTAAAACAGCGGCCACAGAAGTCCCTGTGCAGAATATCTCTCCGCAGTTTTTATTATCTCAATAACAGAAATAACTCTCACAAGAGAAGTATCCTTAACAAGGGTTATAACCTCATTGCTGACAGGGGCAAGTATTCTTTTCACCACCTGCAAAAGCACCACATGAAAAAAGGTCTGAGCCTTTGTCATTCCAAGCACCTGACCCGCCTCATACTGTCCGCGGGAAATG
>JAZNCT010000040.1:0-2967 GCA_045587665.1 Eubacteriales bacterium | reverse complement strand
CACAAAGATACAATACTGATTTAACACAGCACAATTTCACTTGATATATGACAAATGAACTGTTATAGTTAAAACCAAAGAGCCACAAAACAATAAGAAAGGGGCTATAGCCTCCGAAGATAAGATTTGATATAAAACTTTTAAAATAATGCCGATTTTGTTGACATTGAAGCTTGAGGGTTGTATAATTAAATAAAAAACCAAGAAATGGGGTATTATCATGAAAAAGTATTATAAGCTTAAGGTCGCAGGAGTTGAAAGAGATCTGGCTATTTGTCCTGTAAGTGACGACCTTTATATTGCGGGCTTTTTGCTGACAGGAGATGCACCGCTTTCTGAGGCTTGTGCAAGAGAGCTTTTAAAAAAAGCTCCCGAATATGATTATCTTTTAACAGCCGAGGCAAAGGGAATTCCGCTTGCACATGAAATGGCCCGCCAGAGAGGTGACGCAAAATATATAATTGCCCGCAAAAAGGCAAAGGCATATATGAGCGGTGTTTTTGAGGTTGACGTTACCTCAATTACAACAAAGGGTGAGCAAAAGCTCTATCTCGATACCGTTGAAGCCGATATGATGAAGGGAAAGAGAATACTTATCGTTGACGATGTTGTTTCAACAGGCGAATCTCTTATCGCTCTGGAAAAGCTTGTTGGTGCCGCCGGTGGAAACATCGTTGGAAAGATGTTTGTTCTGGCAGAGGGCAGTGCTTCCGAAAGAAATGACATTGTTTATCTTGAAAAGCTTCCGCTTTTCGATAGAGAAGGCAATATCCTTGGATAAACTAAGTGGGCTTAAAGTTATAAATGATTGGCAAAAGTCTGGTATTTTTTCAAGCTATTATCAAAAAATATTATAATGCAAAGTTAAATGACGGTGATGAGCTGGTGTGTGGCATGGAATAGATAATCCGAAGGGGAACGTTTCATCAGCACGTGGGCGTTGAAGAGCTGCCGGAGCTTAATGGTTACGGAAAAAGCGAGGGAGATCGAGGTGCTGTCACCGAATTTGCTTCACACGATGGCATTTCTCTCATAGCCTCATATTTTGTTTTTGACGGTACGCTTGTTGTTCTCGGCACTGATATATAACCGAATGAACTCTGAATGTGCAAGAAACACAGTTTATCCTCTCTGGCATAGCTGCTTACAGAGGACGAAAAGCTTCTTGCCTCTGCTGAAAAGGTCCCTTATGAAAGCAAATTTGAAGATATCTTTAATATGTATATTAAAAAAACAAGGCTGAGTTTTCACAAACTCAGCCTTGTTTTTATGTGCAAATAAAACTTGTAATGTGTGTTAACGTTCTTCTGCTTTTTATATCTTAATTATTTGAAAATTTCATGCAGCAAATAACACATCAAGTGCTTTCAAGAATTCCCTTTAAATAGCCAATGGCAAAAAGCCTTCCAAGGGCAGTGTAACCTGCAACATCCTGATCTTCTCCTGCCATTAACGGAACGTGGTCAACACGTATCGGTACATCAATGCCGCACTTTTTGTAAAGACGCATCATATCCGGCATATTTATAAGACCGTTGTCGTGAAAGGTCTCATTGAATTTATATTTGTTTCCAACAGCGTTTCTGAAATGGACAAAGAATATTTTTTCTTTCAGCTTCGGTATGATGTCATATAGGTCCTCACCCATCATAAGATAGCTTGCCTGGCACATTGTGACGCCCAGATTTTTGCTGTCCACTATGTTTATTGCTTTTTTTATGTTTTCATAGCTGATCATAATGCGCTCAACATCGCCGAGTTTTTCCAGTGGCGGATCATCGGGATGAAGGGCAAGCCGAATATTGTATTTCTCAGCATAATGTATAACCGACTTTATGAAATATTCGTAATTATCCCACAGCTCCTTTGCGGTTATTTTCTTGTCTGTTGGCTTAAAATCAGCAAAGTCAAAGCCTGTAACAAGCGCATTTCCGCGTTCTTTTATACAGCTTGTGGTTCTTGTCCAGCCAATGTGTGCCATAAAGTTAAAGCAGATAGCGCGAATGTCAAGCTTATCCATATATTCCATCATTTTGATAACCTTTTCGATACATTCATCGCGTTTGCTGTCACCTGCTTTTATATGGTCGTGCAGATCGTTTGGCATTGGCTCTATAATAACAGGTTTAAAGCCGAAATCAGTATATTTTTTGTATATATCCTTCCAATGAGAAAAATCAGTAATATCAAAATCATCATTTTCAGGCAAGCGGATCACCGCGTGATTGACACCGCATTGCTTTGCATAGTCCCATGTTAAGTCGCGCTCGCTTCTTAGATAATCGGTAATTAACATTTGATATCTCCTTTATTGTATATATCTGAATAAATATTATACAAAAAAATACGGGTAAAATCTAATCAAATATTATTTTTTTGTAGTTAAATATTATTATGTGTCAAATCGACTGTGAAAAATTTCATTTTTTAACTTGTCGGCCATAATTTTGTTCATTTCAATATACTAATTTTCAAAATATACGGTGTTTTTGGCAACCTTTGTTTCAATTATTTTCGCAAATGCCTATTACTTTGCGTTTGGAACGAATATGCCCCCGTCGGATGAAATATCCACTCTTATTCTGTTGCCTTTTTTAACAGTAAATCCAATTGGCGGAGTTTATAGGTCGATAGTAAGCTTTTCACCGGGTTTACAGTACCCTTTAAGATAATTTAATTGAAGTTATTGTTTCGGTTAGATTGTATGCCTCTCCGTTTTCTTCAAAGAATATTCTTATGAAAAAAGCACTTTCTTCGCAGTGGGAGGAAACAGTCATATGCCAACCGATATTTCCAAAAAAGCTCTCGTCATCATACGGGAAGTTGCGGAAGCTGTCGATTTGACGACGCATTGTATTTTGGAAAAATATTTAAGCAGAAATATGGGTATGCTCCCCTTGGTTATATAAAAAGTCTGTCAAAATACAGAGCTTATTCGGTTATGGTGAAAGAACTCGAAGTCGGATC
>JAZNCT010000039.1:0-6958 GCA_045587665.1 Eubacteriales bacterium | reverse complement strand
TCAAACGTGCGCGTCTGCCAGTTCCGCCACTCTCGCATGTCGCTAGCAACTTGCGTCGCTCACAACATTGCCTATTATACACCATTGAAACGAATTTGTCAAGTGTTTTTTTGAATTTTTTTTAAAAATCGGCAATTTTTTTAAAAAAGCTTATATATTATCCTCGTCGCTGACTTCCATTTCTTCAAAATCATCCTTAGACGCACCGCAAAGAGGGCACACCCATTCTGAGGGAAGCTCAACAAATTCGGTTTCAGGTTCAATTCCGTTATCCGGATCACCAACATTAACATCGTAAGCATAGCCGCAAAGTGCACAAACAAATTTTTTCATAAATCCTCCGTTGTTTCTCAAAATTAAAAATGCCTATATATAATAAAACATTCACAGAATTTTGTCAATACATTTTTTTAAAAACATCGTTTAGCGTAAAAATAAACAAATACTTCCATAAAATATTGTGCAAATCGACATGTTGCTTTTTTGTTTAAAACTGTTGACATAGTGAAATACCTATGTTACAATATGTGTGTACTAATACGAGTAATACAGTGTAAGGAGGTTGTATGAGCGTCATAATTGTTGATTTAAAAAGCCGAGTGCCGATATATGAACAAATCATCTGCTCGGTAAAGGAAGCTGTTCTTTCAGGGATTATGGCATCTGATGAAGCCCTGCCATCGGTTAGGTCGCTTGCCGGTGAGTTGGCGATAAACCCGAACACCATTCAAAAAGCTTATTCAGAGCTTGAAAGGCAGGGAATAGTCTATTCTGTTCCGGGAAGAGGTAGTTTTATATCTTCAAACACCGAGCAAATTGAAAAACAACATCGGGAACAAATCAAATTTCGATTGAAAGAGATTTTAATGGAAGCGATGAAATTCGGTTTCACTTCGGGAGACATTGAAGTGATTATTAGAAAAGCAGAGGAGGAACTTGGGAATGATCACAATAGATAATATTTCTAAAAGCTATGGCAGTATTAAATCGTTATCCGGTATCAATGCCAAGATAGGCAGCGGAAGCATATACGGATTGATTGGTTCTAACGGCAGCGGAAAATCAACCTTGCTGAGAATAATGTGCGGTATTATGCGGCCTGATAACGGCAAAATTCTTTATGACGGCGAAGAAGTGTACGAAAACGCCCAGGTAAAGGAAAAAGTTGTTTATCTTTCAGATGAGCAGTATTTTTTGCCAAATTCAACAGTTGACGAAATGGCTGAACTTTATGCATCCCTTTATCCCGGCTTTTCTAAAATCAGATATTTTGAGCTTATAAGACTATTTGGACTTGACGGATCAAGAAAGATATCAACTTTTTCAAAGGGCATGAAAAAACAGGCTTCGATTCTTCTTGTTCTTTCTTGCTATCCGAAGTATTTGCTTTGTGATGAAACATTTGACGGACTTGACCCCGTCATGCGTCAGTTTGTTAAAAAGCTTCTTGCAGAAGAGGTGGTTGAAAGAGGATTGACACCCGTTATAGCCTCTCACAACCTAAGAGAGATCGAGGATATCTGCGATCACATTGGTCTGCTTCACAAGGGTGGAATTCTTTTTGAAAGTGAAATAGATATGCTTAAAGCCGAGATTCATACAGTTCAAGGCGTGTTTGACGATGATAAGCCGATAAGACAAATATTTGAGGGCTTTCACATTGTCTCTGAAAACAAAAGAGGGAGCTTAACAACAGCTGTTATCAGGGGAAGCAGTGAAGAGATAGAACAGGCTGCCATGAGAGCGAAGCCAAAATATTTTGAAATAATTCCTCTGACTCTGGAGGAAATATTCATAAGTGAAATGGAGGAAAGAGGATATGACTACTCAAACATCTTGTTCTGATAAAAAAGGTTTGAATTTAAATATGAACTCAAAATATTTCCTTGGGGAATTAAAGCGTTCATGGCCAAAAACAGTTCTCTATTTTATCATCTTTTCTCTCACAATGATACTTCCGTTTTTAATGACGGGGTTCGGAATGCTCCAACACAATCCGGAAATGTCATACGAAGAGAATGTTCTCAGAAATTCTACAAGGCTTCTTGATATGGTTGTTGAAAGTGTTCAGATTTGGACGGTAGTATCCATGATTGCGGCCATTTTTGCCGGTTGCTATGTGACAAAAATTTTAAACAATAAAGTGAGCGCAGATTTCTATCACAGCATACCTATCAGCAGAGAAAGTATGTATTTGACCAGATTGATTGCCGGTGCTGTTTCTTATCTTGCAACATTTATTGCAACAGTGCTGATATTG
Organism: Eubacteriales bacterium; assembly: GCA_045587665.1. GTDB lineage: Bacteria > Bacillota > Clostridia > Oscillospirales > CAG-272 > SIG710. The sequence continues at coordinate 4,698 of JAZNCT010000039.1, read as the reverse complement.
CTTTTGCTTTGTGAGATGCAAGAGCTTTCCGATGGCTATGGTATACTTATATTCAAGCAGTTCATAAAAAATTTCGGTTTTTCTGTTCTTTCATTTTTTATGATATATGCAACAACCGTTTTTGCAGGAATGCTCTGTGGCTCAACTCCCATGCAGCTCATAATGACAGTATACCTCAATGTCATTTTCTTTGTATATTACGCAGCTTTCTTCTCAACAATTAACCTGTTTTATGAAAATATTTATACATCATACTATTTGAGTGATGAAATTTTACCAAGACTCGTTCCTTTTTCAAGACTTATGTCTCTTGACTATATCGAAGAAATCAACGTTCCCGATATTTGTTTCTATGCCATAACATCGTTGCTTTTGCTTATGGGGGCTGTGGCACTTTACAAGTTCAGAAAGATCGAAAAAGCAACTCAGCCGATCGTTTTTGACGGTTTTGCTGCTTTCTTCAGATATTCTGTGATAATACCGGTAACGCTCCTTGGAGGATTGTTCTTCAATCTTATAGTAGGCAACTTTATCTGGTATATAATCGGCTTGGCGATAAGCGGTTTTCTCTGCTTCCTACTTGTCAACACGATCATTTCAAAAAATGCAAGAAAGATGTTTGAAGGCGTAAAAGGTTTTGCAATCTATGCAGCTGTTATGCTGGTTGTATTCTGTGCTATAGGTTTTGATGTTTTTGGATTAAACAGCTATATTCCGGGTCAGGGTAGTGTAGCTTCTGTTGAAGTAATAATCGGTAATGAGCTGGAAAACATTACATTTAAAGATAGTGAAATAATAAATGCCGCTATCGAACTGGATAGAGCAAGAGGCTATGGCGATATAGAATATGATGAAAACGTAGTGGTCGATAAAGATTTTAGCGGCGAGTATTTTTACACCAATATTAGCGAAATTACAAGCTATCGTATTATTTATAAGCTAAAATCGGGTATACCGATCGCAAGAAAAGGTGTTATTCCCGTCGTAAGCGATGAACTGAAGAAATTCTGCCGTGTTGTTGCCGATTCGGATGAATATGAGAAATATTGGAAAGAATCTATCGACGTTGAATATTATGGCAACTCCTATCTTGAGCGTGATGAAATTATGTCGAGAAATTCAAATGACTTTAAAATTGATGTTACAACGGAAAAGGGAAGCATTGAAGAATCAGCCTTTTATTCTTCCGTTTTAAAGCTTCCTGAAAAATTTAACGGTGTGGATTATAATTATTTTCAAAGACAGCAGATAGGTGAACTGCACTTCAACGGTTATAAAGAAAATAGGTACAGAAGCTTTAATATGCCCATATATAGTGATAACACATTGCTTGCACCTTATGTTTTCAGAGGTATGACCGAGGAAGAATACTATGATTATCTTGCGAGCAAGGTCAAGTATATGGTCATTTATAAGGGCAATGTTCAAAGCTTCACCGAGCTTGACGGAAAGAAGATAGAAAATGACAGTGAGCTTTTTGTTAAGATCCTGAAAAATCTTTCCGACATCGGGTACTATCAGAATATATTTACAGAAATAGATACTTCATATCATGTTGGAATAGCTTTTCAAGCTTCAGACCATGGCAGCGAAATTATTATGACAACAACCGAAAGCTTCCTCACGGGCAAGGTTCCCGCTGAAGTTTCAGCAATGTTTAATAAATAAAATAAAGGGTTGGTTTCACACCAACCCTTTATTATTCAGATTTTGACGCATCACTTCAAATGCAATTATTGAAGAAGCGGAAGCTGCCGAAAGAGCAGCAGGGAAGTCCCGCCCATAATCAATATGTATTATTTCATCCGAAGCTTCAAGAACAGCCTTTGAGTTGCCTCTTTTTTCACCGCCGACAATTACGAGAAGCGGTTTTTTTAATTCGGTATTATAAATCGAAACAGAATTAGGTTTATCTGCACAATAGACTTTATAATTTTTATTTTTAAACAATGCAATGGCTTTTGCGGGCTCAGAAATAAACATTGGCAGCATTTCCGAAGCACCGGCCGATGATCTTGCAACAACTCCCGCCGCGCTCATCCAGTTTCTTGGAGAAAGGATTATGCCGTCAACTCCTGCGGCATACAGAGATCGAAGGGAATAACCGAAATTATAAGGATCTTCGATGCCTTCAAGCATAAAATAAAAGCCGTTATCAACAATGGAGCTTGGGGAAAGCTCGTTTATAGTTCTGTCGGTGCATATTGCGATAACGCCGCCGTGAGTGCTTCCGATAGTGTTGCTTTCGATAATCTCAGGTTGAACTGTTTCAATGGTAAAATTGTGAATCTCCGACATTTTCCGCAAATAATTAAATTCTCTGATATTCTTTTTGATTCTTTGTTCATTATACAAAACTTTAATTATTCTTCTGTCATTTTCGCAAGAGGAGGAAAGAAGGGCAGAAATGGAGACCATACCTTCAAGTATAGTAGAGGAAGCAAATTTTTCAGATTCTTTACAGATCATAGATATCTCCGAATGATATTTTAAAATTTAATTTCATATATTGTATCGAATAAAAATTCGAGGTGCAATATGGATTACATTAAAGAAAAGTCAAGATGCAGGTTGCTCGGTAAATATATTGTTGAAAACGAAGCGACCGTCAGAAGCACAGCAAAATTTTTTGGGATAAGCAAGAGCACGGTACACAAGGATGTGACATATAATTTAAAAAAAATTGATCCGGTACTTTTTGATGAAGTGAAAACCATTCTCGAAGTTCATAAAGAAACACGACACCTGAGAGGCGGTGAAGCAACAAAGCAAAAATATATGATACTCAGACAAGGGGAATAGCATTATCCCGGGTTAGTTAATATATCTCATTATACAAAATGCTGATGTTTTGTATAATGCGGCAACGAAGCCGCCGCGGCCTCTGGCGAGCGCAGCGAGAGCGGCCAAAGCTGCGCACAGCCTCCAAATGTGCGCAGCTGCAGGCGACAGCGGCGACCCAGACCCACAGACAAAGCACGGCTTTGGCGGCCGCTTGCGGCTAAAGGCCTGAGGCTGCCGCCCGCCCCTGCCCCAACGCAGACCACCACGGCGGCGGGCCGGAGGCCGACAGCCGACAATGTGGCCGACAAGGAGGGCGACCCACTGTTGTCGGGTGGGGCCTGCCCGCAGGGCAGGAGGGCGGCGAAGCCGGGGCTTCTTCTCTCCTCTGTGGATCTCCGGATCAGAAGCCGGGTCTTGATTATCCATTCCTTGCCGATGACACTCTATCGGCAAGGCGGCGCAAGCCGCCTTCTGACGAACATTCTCTTGCTAATTTTTCGGTGAGTGAATGACGAAAAGCTTAATACTTGATATATAAGACAGTATGTCATCAAATGCACAATTTTTTCGCCAATCTCAAAACATAACACATAGCCCTGTAAGGGCTACTTATATTCCCACTTCCGAGGGGCTTAAGCTTGCCAGAATTTCGGAGTTCTCATCTCCGAAATTTAAGACAAGCTCCGGGTGGGAAGCTGTTAAGAAAAGTGTTTTACACGAGGTTGTAAATGACGAGGCTTCAGCCGAGGCATTTACTTACATTCCCGACTGTTATCTAGAGGGGCTTGACCCTGAGCTTTTTCGCAAGATCGGTGAGATATCACCGGAGCTTGCGGAAAAGTATAAGGCTATCAATCAGAGGCGTGCACAGCGTCGTGCACGCTTGCACGCACTCGATATGATCTTATGTAATCCTGAGCTTGACACCTTTGCTACTTTTACCTATGCTCCAAACGAAGACCTTGACAGGCTCTCTTATGATGAGTGTTATTCGAAGCTTAGACCCTGGCTGTCTAACCGAGTTAGCAGACAGGGGCTCAAATATGTTGCCGCCACTGAGAAGCAGAAAAAAGGCGGAATACACTTTCACATGATCTGCAACAAGGAAGCTATGAAGCTCTCCGCTGCCATATCGCCTTACACAGGAAAGCGGCTGACGCATAGCGGCAAGCCGCTTTACAATGTAAGCGATTGGCCCTATGGCTTCAGCTCAGCTGAAGACATAAGCGGAGAGGACGCACAGACCAAAGTAGCGAAATACATCTTCAAGTATATGACGAAGAATAACCAGAAGATTGGCGGGCGTTATCTCCTTCATGGCGGCAAGCTTACTGAGCCGATCTACTGCTACGGCGAAAGCCCGGAGCAGTTCATCGGTGAAGAAGCTGTTTACACAAGGGAAGTGAACATTACCGATAACATCAGTTATCGGGAATGGAGCTTTATATAACGCAAAACCGAAACGTCCCTCCTGTGAGCCTGAAATTTTTGATTACAGTGAGTTGACATTTTCCGAGACTGTAAACTATAATTGTTTCATGAAAACAAGATACTTAACAAAAACGGAGCTCACAGCCCTGAAAAGGGCTGTTGACAAAGACAAGTGGTTGCCGTTTGCCGTTGCTCTTGAGACAGGGCTTAGGATAGGCGATGTATTAAAAATTCGAGCTGAGGATCTCAGCGAGGAATTTAAGGGGGTATACTATGAGGCAGAGAAGACAGGGAAACGTGGATTTGCAAAGCTTTCAAAAGCTCTCAGGACTCAGCTCCGCAGAGGAGCTGAGACTGAGAAAGGCTTTTGCTTTCCCTCCCGCTCAAAGAGCGGGCACCTTACGAGGCAGGCGGCATGGAAGCGGCTTAAGAAAGCCGCTGACAGTGCTGGTGTTGATATTAAGGGAGTAGCCCCGCACTCAC
>JAZNCT010000038.1:0-38792 GCA_045587665.1 Eubacteriales bacterium | reverse complement strand
CATGACACCGTGCGAGTATTATTTCGCCACCGCCGCGTGACGAAAATCTCCCCCTGCTGCGCAGCAGGGGGAGATCAAAGAATCTATTCAATTTGTAAATTCTTTTTGTTTTTTAGTCTGTCTACTTGACAGGGGGCACATCACAGTGCGTCGGCTCTGCATTTTTTATTTATTCAAAATCATCATTTCTTCAGATTCATCGGCATTTTTGTTTATCTCTTCAGGGTCATAATATGTAGGAACAGTTTCTTTAAAGGCTTTCTTAACAGCATAAGACTCGATCTCATGCTCTGCACTCTTAACGGCATCTGTCAGTATCTCAATCTTACGGTCAACCTCTCCGCGCGAGAGCGGCGTATCCTTTTCAATAAAGATCATATCGTTATCTGTTTTTGAAAGAGTCTCGGATTTGATAAGAAGCTCTTCAAAAAGCTTTTCGCCCGGTCTGAGACCTATCTCCTCTATCTTTATGTCAACCTCTGGAGTAAGTCCTGAGAGCTTTATCATATTAACTGCAAGATCGTATATTCTCACAGGCTTGCCCATGTCAAGCACAAAAAGCTCTCCCTTTTCTGCCATAGCTCCCGCCTGCATAACAAGCTGGCTGGCTTCGGGAATAGTCATAAAATATCTGATAATGCGCTTGTCTGTTATAGTTATCGGTCCTCCGTTTTCGATCTGCTTCTTAAAGAGAGGAATGACAGAACCGTTTGACCCCAGAACATTTCCAAAGCGCACTGCCGCAAAGCTTGTTTGGCTGTCTGTTCGGCACTGGACTATCATCTCACACATTCTCTTTGAAGCACCCATAATGTTTGTGGGGTTAACAGCCTTGTCGGTTGAGATAAGAATAAACTTCTCTGTTCCGAATTTTTCTGCCATGTTAGCAGTGTTATAAGTACCAAGAACATTGTTCTTTATAGCCTCGCAGTTGCTGTGCTCCATAAGCGGAACGTGCTTGTGTGCAGCTGCGTGGAAAACAATTTGGGGTCTGTATTTATCAAAGATACAATCAAGACGAACACTGTCTCTCACCGAGGCGATCTCCACAACAAGGTCAAGCGAATCCTCATAATAGCGGATCAGCTCCTGCTGAATATCATAAGCATTATTCTCATAAATATCAACAATAATAAGTCTCTTTGGCTTGCACTTTGCTATCTGACGGCAAAGCTCACTGCCTATAGATCCTCCGCCGCCGGTTACGAGAATAGTTTTGCCGCTGTAATATGAAAGAGCCTCTTCATTGTTGATCTCAAGAGTTTTTCTGAAAAGAAGATCCTCGATCTGCAGTTCTCTTATAGTGCGTTTTTTGGACGCACGGTCAGGCTCGGATATAGACCTGAACGGAGCGTCATATATCTTTATTTTACAGCCGGTCTGTGCATATCTGTTGTAGATCTCTTCAACACTCTCGCTGTCAAGCCCGGGCAAAGCAACAAAAAGCTCTTGAATTGGCAAAGCCTTGATAGTTGAGATAATCTTTTCGTCTTCGTAATATACATTTATTCCGTTGACGATACCGCCGCGCTTTGCGGGGTCTTTATCAATAAATGCAATAGGATGGTAATGGGAGTTCTTGCTGTAAAGCAGCTCTTCAGCCAGAAGTGCTCCAACCTGACCTGCGCCGATAATGCCCACGTTTATCTTTTTTCCGGCAGGAATGTTCTTCAGCTTGTGAACAACACAGTATGCGAACCTTGAAGAAAGGGTCATAAGAGTGAAAAGTGCTGTTACGATAATAATATGCCAAATATTTTTTTCAATTTTGAAAAACAAAGCCATAGAAATGGACAGTGCCCCGGCAAGAGCATCTGTTATAACCATTTCAAGATAAGCATTTGAGTTGCCGTAACGCCAAACATTCATATAGCTTCCAAAGAAAAACCTGAAGGCTATAAGAAGTACAAAAGCAGTTATCGAAGCTGCTATGTATGAAGGTCCGTCATAGGGCTGACCTCCTGTGAAATAAGAAAGAAAATAATATGCCGCATTTAAAAGTGCAAAGCAAGCAATGTCAATAAAAAGCAAAGTGACCTGCCGCAATCGCATATGCTGCATCTGCCTGATCCCAAATTTCATAAAAATCCATCCTTTGCTGTGTGTTTAGATACTCACCCACTATTATAACATTCTTACAAAAGAAAGTCAAGTATAAATGCAGAATTTGTTCATTTTTTGATTATTCTCTATTTACTTTTTCCAAAAATTGTATTATCATATATATAATCCGATATACCTTTGGAGGTTAAATTATGATTCTCTCAACAAACACAAGCCCCCTTGTAAAACGTTTTGGTCATAAAGAATCCATAAGACTTCTGCTGAAGCGGGCTTTTATGCCTACGATATGTCTTTTTATGAAAACACGAATCCAGATACCAATCCAATGTATGGTGATAAATACATAGAATACTGCAAACAACTCAGAGCATTTGCCGATACGGTAGGCATCAAATGCAACCAGGCTCATGCCCCCTTCGGCTCCAGCTTTGGCGATGCTGAAAAGGATGAAATAAGATAGATCTGCTGGGCAAAGACCGACTCAAGGCCCTTCATGTTCAGGATGCGCTCCGCTTTATGGAGAGAACGGGCCGATATATAATAAGTCTAATTGAAAACAAAAACTGATGTTGCAAAATCCTCTGTCAAACCTGTTTGTCAGAGGATTTTTGTTTACCTATCCTGATTTTTAACGAAAAGTCTTGACAAAGCCTTGTATGTGGTGTATAATACTTGTAATAATTTTGGAAAGGAGAAAAACACCGAAAAAATGGACGGAGACGGTTGTATATCCGGAGATAGTAAGCCTCCTTCTGATAATTGCATATATTTGCGGCGGCATAGTCGTTGTCTTTTTGAATGGGAAAGACGGCTGTGTCTTTTTGTGTTGTCGTAAGAGCATCTCACGCAATCAGGAAAATATGTAAAAAAGATTTTGGAGGAAATATTTTGGGTAATATTATATTGATGCTGCTGCTTCAGGTGGTGCTCATAGCTCTCAATGCTATATTTGCCTGTGCCGAAATAGCAGTGATAAGTACAAACGAAACTAAACTCGAAAAATTGGCCGAGCAGGGCGACAAGCGCGCCGCCTGTCTCAAAAAGCTGACTTCTCAGCCTGCTCGTTTTTTGGCAACAATTCAAGTGGCGATCACGCTTTCAGGATTTCTCGCAAGTGCGTTTGCCGCAGACAACTTCGCCGATCCTTTGGTGGATTGGCTGATAAACATCGGTGCTCCCGAGGCGGCAAGAGGTACTCTGAACAGCGCGGCAGTTATTGTGATCACTATCATCCTTTCCTTCTTCACACTTATTTTTGGCGAGCTTGTGCCAAAGAGAGTTGCGCAGAGAAAGGCAGAAGCTCTTGCTCTTGGCATGGGCAAAATGATCTACGGAATTTCAAAGCTGTTTGCTCCCCTTGTTTTTGTGCTGACCGCTTCCACAAACGGAGTTCTTCGCCTTATGGGCATAGATCCTAATGAAAATGAAGAGATCGTAAGTGAAGAGGACATCATTATGATGGTCGATGCCGGTAGCGAAAACGGCACTATCGACAGCGAAGAACAGCAGTTTATTCAGAACATATTTGAATTTGACGATCTCACAGCAGATGAGATATCCACCCATAGAACCGAAGTCTCTCTGCTTTGGATGGATGAGAGCATGGAGGAATGGGAAAAGACCATTCACGACAGCCGTCATAACCTCTACCCTGTTTGCGGTGAAACCGTTGACGATATCGTCGGCGTACTTAATACTAAAGACTATTTCAGACTTGAAAACAAGGACAGAGAAACTGTTATGCGTGAGGCGGTAAGGCCTGCATATTTCGTGCCCGAAACAGTAAAAGCAGATGTGCTGTTTAAAAACATGAGACAAACCAAGAATTTCTTTGCAATCGTTCTCGACGAATACGGCGGAATGCACGGAATAATTACGATCAACGACCTTATCGAGCGTCTTGTTGGTGACATAACAGAGGGTGAGGAGGCAGATCAGAAAGAACCCGACATTCTCCCCCTGGATTCCGAAACATGGAAGATTAGCGGAGTTGCTCCACTGCCCGAGGTTGCAGAAGCTCTTTCAATGGAGTTGCCTGTTGATGAATACGACACATTCGGTGGTCTTGTTTTTGGACATTTCGGTTCTGTTCCCGAAGACGGCACCACATTTGAGATCGAAGCCTGCGGTCTTGCAATAAAGGTCACCGACGTTAAAGATCACCAGATCGAAGCAGCGGTTGTATGCAAGACAGAGCCTGAAGCTAACGAATTCGCAGAAACACAAGAAGAAATATAACTACACAAAAACACGGTATGCACCTTTGCACACCGTGTTTTTGTGTGTCATAAGCGAAGCAGAATGAATAAGCTTATATAAAAAAGGAGGGCACTATGAGCCTATATGAGCTTTTTTATCGCTGTTTAAACATACCGTATTCTGTGACAGGAATATCAGCAAGCTATGCTTTTGAAAAAACAGGAGACATCCTTTATATTTTCTTTGAATCATCAAACGGCAAAAACGATTGGAACGTCAATCTTGATTTTCCTGTGAAAGCATATAAAAGAAAAGACGGCAAAGCCTGGTTTGCGCACCGTGGCTTTCTCAGCATCTGGCAAGAGATAGAACCTATGCTGAGAGATGAAATAAATGATCCTTCGCTTGGCAACATAATAACAGTTGGGTATTCTCACGGAGCAGCCATTGCCCTTTTGTGCCACGAATACATATGGTCAAACCGCCCTGATCTGAGAAAAAAAATTGAGGGCTACGGCTTTGGATGTCCAAGGGTGTTATGGGGCAGAAAGACCCCAGCCGTAAAGCAGCGTTGGGAACGTTTTACCGTTATACGAAACATCGACGATGCAGTAACTCACCTGCCGCCTTCTCTTCTTGGTTATTTTCACGTTGGAAAACTGCTAAGCATCGGTAAAAAGGGCAAATATTCTCCAATCGAAGCCCACTATGAAGAAAACATCTTAAACGAGCTTAAGATATACGAAAACAAGCATATCCAAATTAAGTAAAAAAAGGACGTCGCATTTCTGCGGCATCCGATTTTTTATGGAGTTGGAATAATATCAGAATATGTTCCGGGAACCTTGATTTCAACGGGTACATATCCGTTGCCGGATGCGTCTACAAGCATAACATAGACATACTTATAAATAGTCTTTCCGTCATTAGGCTGTGTAAAGCCTGTTACAACGGGAAGAGATGCGCCAACAGACCCCTTTATTCCTTCCTCACCCTTGAGCTTGGAATTCTTGCTAATGTTGTTATACTGCTTTGTAAAGGTGCTGATAGAAAGCTCCTTTACCTGATCTTGAGTATAGAACCATCTTACCTTATAATCCTGAGAATCACGGACCTGAACGAGGAGCTGAGCATCAGAGCTTGCAGAAATAACAGCTCTTCTGCGGTGAACAACAGGAACTTCAACATAGCCGGGGTCCATAGAAACGCCCTTTGCATCGATAACTCTGTATACAAAGTAACCATATTCAGCAACGGCAGCCGAACGGACAGTATTGAAAATATATGTCTTTTCAGCACCCTGGCTTATCTGATTGAGTTCTATAGAACCTGCATATGAAGAGGAATTAAAGATCTTGTTGTAATCGGCTATAGTCTTGGGCTCGGTGTTAGAATAAGCGTATTCAAATGTTCCTCCATAAGTATTGGAGTTTGCCTTGATCGTAACAGAATCATAAACTCCCGAATATGCAAAGTCTATCCAAGCATCGCTTCCGATACCGTCGGTGCGAGGCTTAAGTCCGTCATCAATGGTGTTGACCTCTATAAGAACAGGAGTAAACATAACATCGTTGCTGTATCTTGCTCTGATAGCAATGTACTTATATTCGGTAGAAATTTCAAGATCATAATCCGCCGCCTTAAGCTGAACCTTATCCTTTGTGATAGGCTCAAGAGTGTTAACACGGTGCTGGAATTCACTTACAAGCGCAGAGGATGAGAAGAAATCGTTTGTTGGGAAATACTGGATCTCATATTTTGCAGTTGCAGTAAGCTTGAGTGTTGTGATCTTGTTGTCGGTATCATACTCTACAGTTGGATTGCCTACAAAGCCGTGGCCGATCGCCTTTCTTTCAACAACAACAGGCAGATGCTCACCGTATGAATCCTTATACATAAATGCTACATAGCCATAGGGAATATTCTCACTCTTTTCGCTTGAGAAATCCTCCTGTGCGAGAGCTGTTGCCGACATTTCGCTCTTATACTTCTTATCCACTGCATTATAAGCAGACATGAAGCTCTCTGTGGAGTATTTTCTTGCAGAATCAACATACATATACCAAATAAGGCCTTCACCTGTTGTTGTAAAGGAGAAAAGGTCTGTCTTTGTTGTCTTCATAACCGTGGGAAGAATCTTAAAGCCTGTTACGCTTGTTCTTCTCTGAAGTCTTGTGGGAAGATTGTCTGCAAACTCAATGATAACATAGTTATATCCAACTGCATCACTCTTCTTTGCCAGCTCAACATCCGCGCTCTTGTTTGCAGTAAGAGACTTGCTACCTTTGAGAGTGGTGGGAGTTGCGTTATACTCTGTGTCAAAGTTAGCAGAGGTAAAGTTTGCAGTGCTGTTGGTATAGAACCACTTGAGCTGACCCGAGGAAGCAGGGGTAATTGTGAGAACGTCCTTGCTGTCATCCTTTTCTCCAATGATAACATAGGGCTCAGCACTGAGACCGTTTGTCATATAGGGTCTTTCAACCATAACGGGAGCATAGCGTGTTTCATCGTCACCAAGGAAGAAGAATACGCAGTATGTATACCGAGAAACATCCTCAACACTCTTTGTTGCCTTAGAGGAAGAGCTTGCTGAGGTGAAAGGAATCGTTCCCTTAACATCAGAATCTGCATCGTTAAATATGCTCATTGCCGAGCTGTAGCTTGCGGGAAGATCGGAATCGGAGGTGTAGTAATAATAGAGGGTACCTGCACTCTTGGGTGCTGCCTTTACATAATCCTTGCCGCCGGAAACAGAAATAACCGGTGAAGATGTAAAGCCATATTTAGCAGACTCTCGATTGATAACAGCAGGAGTGCTTACTGCTGTATTGCCGTTACATAGAGCAACTATAATATAGGAAGCGTCTTCAATATCAGGACCGCTTACCTTTTCGGAATAAGCTCTGTGAGCGATAACATCAAAGCTGCCGTTAACAGGAGCATCGCTGTAGCTCTTGTAGAAAGCAGTCTTGGCAGGAGCTGTTGCTGTTTCCGAGAAATAATAGCGAACAGTTCCGTTTACATATGTCTCAATTTCAAGATATTCGCTTCCGGATGTCCATTCTGCAGAAGGATTGCCCTTAACGCCGTCTTTATAAGAAACGCCGCCTATAGTTGCAGAAGAAATATTGCTTGCTATCTTACATTCATCAGGCTCGATATCAGATTTAAAGCTTGTTGCCTTGAGATCAAGGGTATCTATCACGCCTGTTCCGCTTACAGTAACGCCGGAAGCACCTGTCTCAACGGTGAGTTCATCTATAGAAGAGCTTGTAAAGAAAGCTACTGTTGCATTTGGAGCATAGATACTGAAATCCGAAATATCGGTTTCCTGCTTGAGCTGAACAGATGTGCCTGTTACATCGCAGTTAAGTGTCTCAACCTTACAGCCTGAGAAAACAACTGTTGCAGAGCTGCGGTTTGAAATTGTTCCTTCTATCTCACAATTCAAGAATGTAACGTTGCCGTTTTCAACGCCCTCGGTAATGATAACATTTCCGGGGATTGTCAAATTCTTTATCGAAACACTTTCGGTTACAACAAGATTATTGCTATCGGCAAAATCAAGAGAGCCGTTCACATCATCATCGGCAATAGTTCCTGCCGCTGTTGAAAGTATCTTTGCAGCCTGTGCACGGCGGAGAGATTCCTTTGGACGGAAGTTTCTAACGCCATTGTCATCAAAACCGTCGATTATGCCGGCTTTCACAGCCTGAAGGACATAATTTCTGTATGAAGAGGAAATAGAACTATAGTCTGCAAAATAGGATTCGGAAGCCTTTTCATCTTCTGCGTATGACATATATGCCATAAGGAGCGCAGCAGCCTCTTCTCTTGTAAGATACTTTTCGGGATCCATTACTGTCTTGCTTGTAAATACTTCTGTAAGGAATCCCTGGGCCGCAGCCTTGCGGTAATATTCGTAGGACCAGTGATCCTTAACATCTGTATAGCTGACAGCGGTCTCATCGGTGAGCCCAAAAGTCTCTATCATCATCTTGATAAATTCCGCACGTTTAACATAATTGTTGGGGCGGAAGGTGTTGTCGCTGGGATAGCCGTTGATAATACCCTTGCCGGACATATAAGTCACAAACTCATAATACCAGTCATCTGTTTTGACATCATTATAAGTGGGTGCCGCAATAACGGAAAGAGCGCTTGTGGCGAGCATCAATACGCAAAGAAGCGCAATCGACACTCTTCTGATAGTTTTTCTCATAAAATTCTACCTCCGTATAATTTCTTTTCGTAAACACCATAATTGCCTGAATTCTTTTATCCATGCATATAACAGACGGTGAAAACCGAAAAATGTTTCCGTTTTCGGCAAAAAAGTTCAAAAATGTTATTTTTGCGGAAAGATCAGCAAAAATTCACATTTACTGTCCCGCCAATTACGGAATTTATTATTTATAATAACACATTTTTCTTCCAATGTCAAGCAATAATAGCATTTGAATGTCAATTTATCACTTTTTTTGCGTTTTTTGTGGAATTTTTGCTACTAATCTGTATTTTTTTATTTTTTCGTAAAAACTGTTGCAATTCGAATGGGTTTATGTTATAATTGTTTAGATGAATGCATAAATTTATTTGATATATCAACTTATGAGGTGCTATAATATGAATGAAGAAAAAAACAGCAGGTTCATTTCAGATGCAGGCGCTGCAATCGACGAAAGAAGTAAATATGAAGTAACCATCGGCGAATTGGTTGCCGTTGTTATCAGTAAGCTTTGGGTGCTCATCTTGGCAGGCCTTATTGCCGCCGTAGGTGCATATTTTTATACAGCCAACCACTCTACACCAATATATCGCTCAACAGCCAGGGTTTATATTTTGAATAGACAAAGCTCAATTGCCACATCTCTCAACGACCTGAACAGTGCGGTTTCACTCAAAGAGGACTTTCTTATATTGATACGAAGCAACGAAGTATACCGTCAGGTGCTCTCCACAATTAAAGAGGATCCAAGCAACTATAAATCTCTTGGCAAACAGCTCTCTCTTGACAACAACGCATCCCGTTTTGTTGACATCACTGTTACCGACCCAGACCCTGTCAGAGCAAAAATGCTGGTAGACGCCTTTGCTGATGTAACCAGAATTAAAGCAAAGGAAATAATGGGAGTTGAGGATATAACCATAGAAGAATACGGTGAAATACCAACCACTCCATCTGATCCGAGCATGAGAAACAATATAATTATCACCGCACTTGCAGCTATCGTTCTTGCAGCAGTGATCGTTATTTTGTTCCACCTGTTCAACGACAATGTTCGCAGTGCAGATGATGTTGAAAAAAATATCGGCATATGCGTGCTTGGCACTATCCCGGATGTAAGTATGCTCCGCAGAGTTAAGCAGAAAAAGGCAGCAAAGAAAAAGACCGCGCGAAAATAAGCTTTTAAAACGGTAAAACAAAACTGAAGAAAGGATTCGCTCGGCGGGCGATAATTTATATAATGAATACTGTAAATATAACAACCAAAACTCCGGATCGCTATGAGATCAGAGAAGCCTTTAAAACACTTCGCACAAATGTTTTGTTCAGCGGCTCGGATGTCAAAATAGTAGCTATCACAAGTTCCACGCAAAATGAAGGTAAAAGCTTTGTTTCACTCGAACTTTCAAAAAGCCTTGCAGAGGCAGGAAAAAAGGTTTTGATGCTTGATGCCGATCTTCGCAAGTCTGTGCTCGCCGAAAAGCACACCGACAGCGATGAGATCCTTGGTCTTAGCCATTATCTTTCGGGACAGGCAAACAGCGATCAAATTATATACGGAACTCAGTACCCTAATTTTTATGTTGCTTTTTCAGGTCCTTATCCGCCAAATCCCGTGGAGCTTCTCGGCAGCAGCCGTTTCAGCGAAATGCTTGAATATTATCGCAGTATTTTTGACTACATAATCATTGACACTCCCCCTCTTGGCCTCGTAATTGATGCCGTTGTAATTTCTGCCCAATGTGACGGTGTTATTTTAAACATTGCATCAAATCATGTTAGCTACCGAATGGTTCAAAGTGTAAAGGCTCAGCTTGAAAGAAGCGGATGTCATATTCTCGGTGCAGTTCTCAACATGTCGGATACATCGAACTATTCTTACAGATCATATATGTTTGGCGGTTATCGCTACCACGATAAACCGTATGGAGAGTACTCTGCAGATAAAACAAAAGAGCAGAAGCATTATGCTAAGCTCAGCTCTGATAACAAAGAATAACATAACAAAAAACAAGGTCTGAAGACCTTGTTTTTTTATTTTTATTCAATACAGCGCCTCGTATTTTCCGCCCGGCAAAAACTCCCTGATGAGAGAAGTTTCCGGAACAGCTTCAAGGGGCAGAATGTCAAATTTATCAAGAGCGTTTTTAATTATCTCTATATATTCTCCGAGGAGCGGCCTGCCGGAAGCCTGCATTGCTCTCAGCGCAAAGGGTTTCATAACGCCGATTTCATATTTGTGGAAAGTATTTATGCTGAGATCAGCATTTTTCTTAAAGGGGTACAAATATTTATCCTCTCCCTCCAGCACGCTTGCCCAGCGTTCAAGAGTGCTTGAAGCATCAGTCCCACGGTAAAGCGAGTCTCTTGTCATGCGGCGGATAAATCTGATTTTTCTGCCTGAAAGAATTCTGTTTTCACAGTCATTTATATTTGTTGAAACGCTGATAAACAGCTTTATTATCGCTGTTTTGTCAAGACCGTCGGTCATAACAGGGTTGAGAGCGTGAAGCCCCTCTATTATAACAAATCCCCGATCCGGCAGCACTACCGATATTCCTTCGCCAACAGTGGCACCTTCTCCAAAAACATATTTTGGCATTTTTACGGTTTTGCCCTTTAGCAAAGAGTCGATGCAGTCATGTATTTTGTCGGTATGCAAGGCTTCAACGGCCTCATAGTCAAGCATACCGTTTTCAAGGCGCGGATAGTGAGGGTCATCCTTCGAGCGATAAAAGTTATCCATTGACACAACCGCAGTTTCATGCCCTCTTTCGACCATAATATCCTTTAAAATATTGGCCGTGGTGGTTTTTCCCGAACTGCTTGGACCTGCAAGAAGAATTATTCTCGCACCGCTTTGGATGAGAGCATCTGCCACACGGCAAACCGAATCTCTATACGACTGCTCAGTTTCTTCTACCAAGCGGTAAATATCTTCATGAGCAGCTCTGTTAATTTTTCTAAAATCAATTTCTGACAAATGAGCAAGCCTCCATATAAATAAATTTGCTTAGTCTATCTTTCCTGTCATAAATTCGATTTTCTCAAATGCAAGCTTATCCTCAGACAATCTTCTCAGATAAGTGTCCTCAGAATTTCTCATAACAGGCAAAAATCTTTCTCCTGCAACAATAATGTGTTCAAGAAGATTTATGCCTAAGTGATCGAAGCCCTGAGCAAGAATACGCGTGATATTTTTATCGTCTTCCGAAGGGATCGCCAATCCTCTTGGATGATTATGAGCAATTATAACATTTGCCGCGCGCTTTGAAAAGGCATACTGATAAAGCTTATCGGTATCAAACCTTGCTGAATTTACCGATCCTTCATAAATCAGCTTGCAATCAATAAACCCGAGTGAATTATCAAGCAGCAAGGCGTATACAGCCTCCACACTCATCCCCACAAATTTATAAACAAAAAATTTGCCTATCTTATCTATGGTATTGAATCTTTCTTTTTTATCTACACAGGTATGATACCTTCTCATCAGCTCAGACGTGAGCATAAAAAGCATTGATGTTCTTTCACCTACGCCACTCACATCCATAAGCTCCGAGTGAGACGCTTCAAGCAGATCTCTTACTGTGCCAAATCTGTCAAGCAGGCAATGGGCAATATCATTTGTATTCTGCCGTGCATTCACATAATATAAAAGCATTTCAATGAGCTCGTGATCCTCAAAGCTCTCAGGAGATACGTTTAAAAATTTGTTTCTCATTCTCGATCTGTGACCGATATGACGATTGTTGTGATTTGACTTATTATTTATACCCATGAAAAATTACTTTGCTCCGCTAAATGCAACACCGTAGAAATTCAACCCGTTATCTGGCGTATCCGCCTCAATTCTTATCTTGTTTACACCGGTAAGTTCAGAATCAAGCAATGCAAAATTGATAACATTTCCTCCTGTATTTGTTTCAAGCTTGTTGTCGATCTCGGCAACCTTTTTTCCGTTGATATAAACTCTTATAATTCCCCCGGAGGTATAGCTCTTATAATACATGAGAGTAGCCACCTTGCCGGGAGCAGAAACCTCATAAATGCTTCCGCCAACCTTCTCCATATCAGCACGCTTAATATACTTATAATTGTCAAAATTCTTTGAAGTCAAAAGATATGCCTGATTATTTGCCGGAACATCCCTACCGGCTTTGAGGTTTTCTCTTATAAGCCCGGAAATACAGTTGTAATATGCTATGTTGCCATCTGCATTTGGAATTATACCGTTAAGAGTTTTCTTTTTATCGATACTATGGCTGGTGAAATATTCATTCATATCAATGCAGATACCGCCATAGTGATCGCAAAGCTCCTTCACCGCATCGGCATTTACTCTTTCGGTATCCTCGGCTGTGGCTTCTATGATACAGTATATATCACATTTTGAATTTTGGTTCTTTATACTTCGAAGAAGACCGTCATAATACATTTCAAAGTTTTCGGGATCTTCTCCTGCGCCGTAGCATATCACAACAAGGTCATAAACAAGGCCAAGAGGAGCGCAATTCATAATATTGTAGCCATAAAAAGCATCTGTGTTGGCCTTACCGTAGTTCGCACCCTTCAGATCTGTTCCATAGCTTGTTTCTATCTCGTTTACTATCTTCAGAACCCAGTTGTCATTTGAATCGGCAACTCCCGTGCCCTGAACTATTCCGTTTCCGAGAAAAAGAACATTGACCTGCAGTCTTTCCTTAAGCTTTTCATAAAAATTATAGTTCTTAAGCTTTTCTGCAAGCTCTCTGTTAACAGCAGAAATATCAGAATCAAAATAGCTTCCGCTGTTTTTCATAGCCTCATACATTTCGATATCAAGCAAAAACAGCTCATCACTTCGTTCCTTTTGCTTTTTGTTGTAATCGGAAACCAGAAAAACCAATGAAACAGCAAGCACCGCACAAAGCAGCAGCGATACTATTGACAAAATACGCATTTTCCTTCTGTAACTGATAAAACCTCTCATAAAACGATCCTTTATTTTATTATTTTACGCAAAGCATACTTTAGATAGCGCAAGGGGCGTGATCTCATACGTCTCTTGATGTATCTGACATATGTAGGGTCATCAAAAGGGACAAATTTATCCTCACGATAAAATCCCGCAAGCACCGCCAGCACTCCTTCGAAAGAAACATCCCGCTCAGCCTTGCCCTGATTGTCCCCTGCAGTTAATAATCCACCGTTTCTGCACTTGCCCACAATACGGTGAAGCACAAAATCTCCGTTTCTTCTCCGATAAAGAATAACGTCTCCAATCCCGGGACACATTTTTTCTGGAGAGATCAGCAACACCGAATCCAGTCCTTGTCTGAGCATAGGAAGCATACTTGTTCCCCTCGGGAAAAATCTAAATGGTGCCCCCGCCGAGAAAGCCGCCTCCATAAGGGGAAGCGCATCCTCAAGCCTCATCTGTTCTTTCAAGAATACCGGCCTTTCCGAGACTGAGAGCAAAAGCCTTTACATCGGCGAGTGCCGTCTCTGTATCAACATTATATTCTTCTCTGAGAGCGGCGGCAGTCTCTTCTGCCGAGAGCCCTTCTTCAAATTTTTTCCACATAAAATAAGCTGTTTCGTTCAGCTTCACCATGCCGTTACCAATATTGGTCTCAGTTGTAACAGGCACAGCATAATAGCTGTCACCTATCTTTTGAACAACAAATCCGCCACTGATCTTCATATATATTCCCCTCCATTATTCATCACCAAGCACAGCGTTCCTTGCAACAATAGCCGCCTCTATATCCATATTTACTCCAAGGCGGTATATGGGCACATTTGTAACAAGTGCGTCAACGAAAGACATAAGCGAGCTTAGATATACGCCATCCCTTTTAAGAAGCATCTGCCCCATTATATGCGGTATTGCCTCAGCCCCTGCCCTTTCGGCAAAGTTGCTTTCACAGCGTTCGAGTATAAAAAAACCACAAAGAGTTGCGCTTGTGTTTATGTTTTTACGTTCCTTTCCGCACCAAGGGGTTCCATAGGCAATAAACTCAAAGCCGTCTCCCTTTTCTACTCTTCTCACAAGGGGCTTATCGCCGTTTATTATTCTAACCCCGTCTCCAAATGCCTTTTGCCACAAAGAAATATGGGTGGTTTTTCCCGTTCCGCTTTTTGCGCTGAAAGCATATGCTTTTCCTTCATATTCTATAACCGCCGCGTGCATAAGCATACAGTCCTCAGAAGAAAGCTTTTCACAGATCTTTCTGTATATAGCCAGTGCCTCAAGATAAGGAGGAGACGCAGATGCTGCAGAATCAAGCTTTTCAGCCATTATCTCAGCTTCACTTACCTCGATAACATAATCCGGCTTATGAGGCAGAACAGCATAGTCTGCGCACATTTTGTCTGTATAAGAATATTTATTTTTAAGTTCAAATATCCTGTCGGCAAATTTATAAAATGCCATATCATCACCTGCCAAGAAGCATTCCAAATGCGCCTTCTATTATAGTTTCTCTCTCACAGAAATATTCCCTTTTTCCGCAGATCAGCTGATAATCCTCATGTCCCTTTCCGGCAAAAAGCACGATATCCCCTTTTCTTGCATTTCTAACAGCGTAAAGCACTGCCTCTCTTCGGCTTGGAATCTTAACATAAGGACATCCGTCCTCAGCGAAATGCGAGGCGATCTCGTCAATGATCTGCTCAGGCGGCTCGTTATCCGGGTTATCTGAGGTTATTATGCAAAAATCGCACAGCTCAGATGCCGCTTTTCCAAGCTCTCGACGGCGTAGCTTTGTTCTGCCGCCAACAGATCCAAAAACACATATAAGTCTCGTCGGCTCATATTCTCTCAGCACGCCAAGCACACTGCGAAGGCTAACGCCGTTATGAGCATAGTCAATAATAAAGGTTGCATAAGGCAGTGCATCCACCACCTCAAATCGCCCTTTAAGCGAAACACTGCCAAGAACCGATGCAATGTTTTTAAGACTGACTCCTGCATAGAGGCAAACAGCTGCCGCCGCAAGAGCATTTGACACATTAAATTCTCCGGGCAATGGAAGATCTGCCTTTTCACAAAGCTCGCTTCCTGCCTTTATTTCAAATCTGACACCAAGTCTGCCTCCCTCACGGTAATAAGACACAGCAGAAGCGTTGAAATGCCCGCTTCCCTTCAGAGAATAGCTGAATTTAGGTGCCGGGCAATCCTTCATCATATAGCTTGAAGCCTCATCATCTGCATTATAAACAGCTATCTTTGGTGAATAATCCGAAAAAAGTCTTGCTTTGCTTCCTCTGTAATGCTCAAAGCTTGGGTGCTCGTTTCCGCCGATATGGTCGGGGGAAAGATTGGTGAAAACAGCCGTTTCAAAGCTCATACCGTATATCCTGTCAAGATATATAGCCTGGGATGACACCTCAAGAACCAGGTATTTAACGCCCGCGTCAAGCATTTTTCTCATATATTGCGCAAGGTCATAGCTCTCGGGAGTTGTATTGACGGTTTCATAAAAATTGCCATCAAAAAGAACACCGTTTGTTCCTATATACCCTGTCTTTATGCCGCAGGTGTTCAGCACATGGTATATGATATGAGCCGTTGTGGTCTTTCCCTTTGTGCCTGTTATGCCTATGACCTTCAGCTCCTTTGAAGGATCGCCGAAAAAGGTCTGCGACATACGCGCAAGAGCTACCCTTGTGTTTTCGGCAATCAAAATGATCGCATCGGAAGGGAGCGAAAGCTCTCTTTCGGCAACAAAAACACGGCATCCGTGCTCATATGCCGATGCGGCATATTCGTGTCCGTCCGCAACAGCGCCGCTGATGCAAACAAATACCGACCCCGGCATAGCTTTTCGTGAATCACAGCAAAGTGAGCTTATCTCAGCATTTTGAAGCTGCTGTGGCAGCCCGCCTTCAAGTTTAACATCATATAAAAGCTCTGAAAGTTTCAAGGAGAGCCTCCCATTAAATCATTTGCAATATTTTTTATACTTTCCGTATTGGCGGCGCATATGCTCTGCCACCCAAACAAGTCTCTTTGGGCTGCGAATAATATCATAGCCATAAAAGAGTGATGTCTTTGCCTTTCCCTCTCTGCGAAGTTTTTTTGCTTTAGAGAGAGAGGGCTCGTCATGAACATATTTTTTCACAACGCCAAAGGGAATAGTGTGCCACAGATGACTCTCTCTGCACTCGGTATATTCCATATCCTCGCAAAGAAAATTATCACGAACAAGTATCTCGGCAATATTTATCCCTGCCGCCGTTATATAATAATTGCTTCTGCCCTGACGGAGATTTATCTCAAAGGCACGCAGAGACCCGTCACGGGGATCATACTTGATATCAAAATTTGAAAAGCCACGATATCCCAAATCGTCAAGCATCTTTCTGAATCGTTCTGTAAGCTCGGGCATATATTCGGTAATGATCGCAGCATGGTTTCCAAGTCCCTTTGGCGTATGCTCTTCAAGGAGAACGTGTCCGAGGCACATCATCTTCACCTTGTGTTCTCTGTCCGAATATGCCGTCAGCACATACATATTTGAGTCATCGCCCGGTATCATATCCTGCAGTATCATTTTATCGGGATAGCCTGCGCCGTATATCTCACCTATTATTTCTGCAGCCTCATCGGGGCTTTTTGCAGTATATACCTTTTTCATTCCGTCAAAGGGGTGCTTCCAGTAAGCAATACTGCTTGAAGGCTTAACTATTATCGGATAGGAAAAGCCCAGTTTCTCCTCTGTCAGTTCATTTGCATCAAAATCAGATGTGAGAACCTTTGTTTTTGGATATGGGATGTTATATTTATCGCACATTTCATAGAAAACAGCCTTGCTCACAAGAGTGTCCATAAGCTCTTCCTCGATATATGGGCAGATGTAACTGTTTTCAAGGCGTGCCTTGTTTCTGATTATCATAGCCGCATAATCATCGGTACAGCCAAGCAGCAGAAGTGCCGCTCCCTTGTTTTTCTCGGCAAAATTCTGCATTTCAGAAACCATTATGTCATCCTTGTCAAGCCCCGGAACTGTATGAAAGCTCACTATCTTTGAATATTTTGTTGGGCCTATGGAATATCTGCCGAAAACATGGGTGATAACTCCGTATTTTTCGTGGAAAGCACGGGCAACATTATAGCTGTTAAGATCGCCGCCAAGAAGAACGGGGATCAGATTTATATCAAGTTCTGCCATTTCATTTTTCCTCTATGAAGAATTTTTTGTACCAAACAAGGAAGGTAAATACCGTCCAGATCTTTCGCTGATTCAGAGCCTTGCCTGCTCTGTGATCGTCAAGCAGCTTCATTATAGCCTCCCGGTCAAAAAATTCATCTGCAAAATCAGCCGTAAAATAATTTTTAACGATATTATAATATTTCTCTTCCCTAAGCCAATAGCGTATCGGAACGGGAAATCCTTTTTTGGTACGGTTTGCCCACTGATCGGGCAGAGTTTTATGTGAAGCTTCACGGAGAACGAATTTTGTGTTCTTTTCGTTTATCTTAAAGCGTGCAGGTATATCCTCAGCCTGCTTCATAACCACCTTATCAAGAAAAGGTACTCTGAGCTCAAGAGAGCTTGCCATGCTCATTTTATCCGCCTTTAAAAGGATATCCCCCGGCAGCCAAAGATTAAGGTCAAGATATTGCTTTTTGATAAGCTCGCTCTTGCCGCTCACTCTTTTATATATCGGTGCCGTTATCTCTTTTGTTGAAGGGCCCTTTTTATAATCATCCTTTAAAATCGCAAGAGCCTCTTTTTCGGGGAACACGAGAGCCTGTCCGATAAAATAATCTTCGGGACGTGAGCTGCCCTTTATTATAAAATCGTGTCCCTTAAAATATGGCAATCTTCTTGCAACAGATGCAGCCGCAATTCTCACGGGCTTTGGTAGCTTTTTGTATTTACGCATCATAGGTGTTTCATCATACCACTCGTAGCCTGCGTAAATCTCGTCTGCCCCCTCACCCGAAAGAACCACAGTAACCTGCTCTTTTGCAAGCTTTGCAAGGAAATACAACGGAACAGATGATGGATTTGACTGAGGCTCATCCATATGATACTGTATATCCTCAAAATGCTCGAAGCACTCATCAGCATCTATTATCTTTTTAAAAATCTTTATACCAAGAAGCTTTGAAAGCTCCCCTGCTTCATCGGTCTCATTGAATCTATCAAATGCAAAGCCAACAGAAAAGGTCTCATCGGGCATAAGTGCCGCCGTTATATAGCTGGAGTCAACTCCGCCTGAAAGGAATGATCCAACCTTAACATCGCTTATCCTATGTGCAGCAACCGAAGCACGTACAGTTTTATCAAGCTCATCTCGATAGTGCTCAAAGCTATCGCTTCCCTCACTAAAATCAATATCCCAATATCTTTTTATCTCCATACCGCCATCGGCACTCCAGGTGAAAAAGTGAGCGGGAGGAAGCTTTTTAACTCCCTCAAAAAATGTCTCCTCCGTTGCTGAATACTGAAAAGTGAGATATGGGCGCAGTGCCTTTTTATTGACCGACTTTTTAAAATCGGGATGCTCAAGAAAGCTCTTTATCTCAGAGCCAAAGATCATATCTCCCTTTTCCGTTTGCCCATAATAAAACGGCTTTATTCCAAAATGATCACGGGCTCCGAACAGAGTCTTTTTGTCTTTGTTCCAAATAACAAAGGCAAACATTCCGCGAAGCTTTTCAACAATTTTTTCGCCATACTCTTCATAGCCATGAATTATGACCTCGGTGTCAGCACAGCATCTGAAGGTATGTCCCTTCAGAAGGAGCTCTTCTCTAAGCTCTTTAAAATTATATATTTCACCGTTGAAAACGATTACCATGCTTCCGTCCTCGTTGAACATAGGCTGGGCGCCGTCAGTGCTAAGGTCGATGATGCTGAGCCTTCTGAAACCGAGGGCCATATCACCATCAACAAAATCGCCTGCCATATCGGGGCCGCGGTGAATTATACGGTCCATCATCTTATTTATTATTTCTTTTTTATTCTCAAGTCTGCCGGAAAAACCAACAAATCCACACATATCCTAAACTCACTTTCAAGAACAGCATCAAAGTATAAAACTTCATCCTATATTGTACCACAAAAAAATGAATTTGTACAGTGAAAAAGCAAAATTTGTATCTTTTTGGACAAAAATCCTTGAATTTTAAAGCGTTTTGGAATATAATGTAAACATCCTACCAAAAAACAGGAGTTGATAACGATAAAAAGAGCCTTAATATATAAAATTTTCACAAAACTTCCGGAGATAGAAACAGAGCGTCTGATACTTCGCCGCCTTATGGCAAAGGACGCTGACGATATGTTTGAATACGCTTGCCGTAAGGATGTGACAAAATACCTTACCTGGTATCCTCACCCCGACAGATGTTATACAAAGGATTATCTTGAATATCTTGGAACACGGTATCGGGTGGGAGATTTCTTCGATTGGGCTGTGACCTTGAAAGAAAACGGCAAAATGATCGGCACCTGCGGCTTCACCTCATTTGACTATGCAAATGACGGAGCGGAAATGGGATATGTGCTGAATCCCCAATACCGCGGTCAAGGTATAATGCCCGAAGCCCTCAGTGCCCTGCTTGAATTTGGCTTTAAAAACCTTTCGATTAACAGAGCAGAGGCAAAATTTATCGTCGGCAACGATGCAAGCAGGCGCGTAATGGAAAAGGTTGGCATGACATTTGAAGGTATCAGAAGAGGCGGTATGCTGATAAAGGGAGAATATAAAGACATCGGAATATGCTCTATTCTAAAAAATGAATTCTACGTCATATAAAATAACGGTCGCACTTTGGTGCGACCGTTATTTTATTTGCAGATCTTCAAAAATCTTTCATAGGCTTCATCAAAGGCAGAAGCAACCCAAGTCCATAACCCAGCTAAAGCGTCCGTTTTGAATTACAGGCTCATTGAGAAAGAGATGATTCTCCTTTATCTCCAGCTTTTCGCCGTCAAAGCTTCCGATCATGCCTCTGACGCTTGATATGCTCTATGCCAAGCATTTTTAGTTTTTTCACATTTCACCTTATTTTAGTTCTACCACGGTAACGCCAAAGTCACCCTCGCCGTATTCGGCTGTCTTGTATGCGGCAACGCGCCTGTCGCCCTTAAGATAATTCCACAGAGCTTTGCGCAGAGCCCCCGTTCCCTTTCCGTGAATAAGACGAACTGAATGGATACCTGCAACAAGAGCCTCGTCAAGATATTTGTCAACAACAAACCAGGCCTCATCTCCCATCATTCCTCGCAGGTCCACCTCGCTCCTGAAATCGCGGCTCACCTTTAGCTTGTAGTCATTTACAGCCTTCTGCTTTTTTTCGGCATCGGTCACGGTAACACTGCCCTCTATGAGCCTCAGATCCGAAACCTTTGCCCTTGTTTTAATAATTCCGGCCTGTATACCAACCATATCCTTTCCCTCGGGGTCATCAAGTATAAAGCCCTTTTTATTTATGCTGACGATGAGCACCTCATCACCCTTTTTAAGGGGTCTTGGGAGAACATATTCCTCATTTGTCCTTTCTTCAACAGGGTCAAATTTGCTTTCATTTCTTCTGAGATGCTCTCTGACGCTTCTTCTTGCAGCGTCAAGATGCTCGCCGAGCTTTTCCGAATCCCTCTGCTTTTTGAGCTTTGTCATCTCTTCAAGAATATAGTCACTTGATGCCTTTGCACTGCGTATCATTGCGGCAGCCTTTTCTTTTGCCTTTTCGGTTTCAATCTCACTTTCACGCAAGCGTCTTGAGATCTGCTTTTCGGATTCTTCCTTGAATTTTTCATATTCAGAGCGCATCTGCTCGGCCTCAGCTCTTGCTTTTTCCATGTCTATCCTGCTTTTTTCAAGCTTTTCGATAACATCCTCAAAGCGTTTGTTGTCGGAGCTGACCTGATCCTTTGCCCTGTCCAGTATTCTTTTAGGAAGACCCAGCTTTTCTGAAATGGCAAAAGCATTTGATTTGCCCGGTGTACCTATGATAAGCTTGTAGGTTGGCTTCAGCGTATTTACGTCAAATTCACAGGAAGCATTGCAAACGCCACCGGTCTCAAGTGCATACGCCTTCAGTTCTGCATAGTGTGTGGTTGAAGCACACAGTGCACCTGTCTCTCTTACGTCCTCTATAACAGCAACAGCAAGTGCCGCACCCTCAACAGGATCGGTTCCTGCGCCAAGCTCATCAAACAGAACAAGAGAATCCTTTGTCATCTCCTCTGTTATCGAAACGATATTCACCATATGTGAGCTGAAGGTAGAAAGCGACTGCTCAATGCTTTGTTTGTCTCCGATATCCGCAAGGATATTGTCAAAAACGCAGATACTTGAAGGCTCCTCTGCAGGTATATGAAGCCCTGCCTGAGCCATAATAGCAAAAAGTCCAAGGGTCTTTAGAGTAACTGTTTTACCGCCTGTGTTCGGGCCTGTTATAACAAGCGTATCAAAATCGCCGCCCAGGCGCACATCTATAGGAACGACCCTCTCCTTTGGAATGAGAGGATGTCTCGCCCTTGTTAAAACCAATGAGCGGTCTCCCGAAAGACGCGGTCTTATGCCTCCCATCTTTTCTGAAAGCAGACCGCAGGCAAAGATAAAAGCAAGCTCGGTTATATTCTTATAATTTAGCAACAGATTGTAAGAAAGACCTGCAACCTCTCCCGAAAGCTCATAAAGGATACGCTCTATCTCATGCTGTTCCTTTGCTTCAAGCTCTCTAAGTTCATTGTTTGCATCAACAACCGCCATGGGCTCGATAAAAAGAGTAGCACCCGAAGCCGAAGAATCGTGAAGCAGACCCTTTATTTCATTTTTATGCTCTGCTTTGACGGGAACAACATATCTGCCGTTCCTCATAGTGACTATGTTTTCCTGCAAATATTTTGAATGACTTCCACCGATATATTTTTGCAGAGTTTCTTTTATTTTATTGTTTGTTGCCCTCATTTTCCGGCGCAGCTCAGCAAGCGCAGGGCTTGCCTCATCTGCTATCATATCTTCGGAAATGATAGTTTTGAGGATCCTGTCCTCTGCAATTCTTGCCGGCATAAGACGCTCAAATATCTCGTCAAGAGAGGTTTCCTTTGTCTTATTGTTTCTGATATATTCAAGCAGCATACGGGAGGATCGCAAGAGAGAAGCAACATTCAGAAGCTCTCTTGGGTTTAAAACAGCCCCCTTTTCAGCACGCTCGCAGATGTCGCCAACATCGTGAACATCGCCAAAGGGCGGCATACCCTTTGCATCCATAAGCGCCCTTGCATCGGTGGTGAAGCGCTGACGGCGCAGAATGTTATCCGCATCGTCAGAAGGCTCTATTTTCATAGCAAGAGCCTTTGCACCCTCTGTTGGGGCAAGGGCTGCAAGCATTTCCCGCACTCTGTCAAATTCAAGAGTTTTCAGTGTTTTTTCGGTTATTTTCATATCTTTCCTTAAAATAATGATTTATAAAAATTCAGTGTGCCAAAATCTCTTTCAAGATGATGAAGAAGATATGTTTCGCAGGCGTGTGAAAAAAGTCTCATCTCCTCCTCTTCTTTTAGTTCAAAGGAGAACATTCTCGAACCCGGAGAATAAAGGGCATATCGCATGGCGGCAATAGTATTTGGCGTCATTCTGCAATATATTATCCTTTCGGCAAGCTCAGGATGCTCATACATTTCCTTCTGTGCCTCTCCAAGATGCTTGTCCGCACACGCACCGCAATAAATACAGCCGTTCATAACGTCGAGCATAGCTGTTTTCGGCCTTTCTTCTCCGCAAACGGCACAGCGGTCAAAGGACGGCATAAAGCCAGATATCCCCGCAGCCCTTATTTCATAAACAGCCTTTATCAGCGCAAGAGGATACAGGCCCTTTGAAATCGCATAAAAAGCATTTAGAGTCATTCTCAGCACATCAACGCTTGAAACGCTCTCTCCGGTTATTTCACAGGCTATCTCGCAAAAATATGAGGCAAGAGCCATTTTTTCGATATTGGAAGAAAGACCGAAAAAAGGTTCTGTCACCATAGCGTCCTTTATATATCTGTATTCGCCTTTTTTATATATCTCAAAATTGGCATATGTAAAAAGCTTTGTTTGTGAGCTGAGCTTTGAGCGTGAAGAACGCGCCCCCTTTGCAGAAACGGTTATGCGGCCCTCGGTTGGGGTAAGCAAGGTAAGTATCTTATCATTATCACCAATAGAATTTTCGCGCAAAACGAGACCGTCGGTGCTGTAGAGCATTGCTTATCCCTCCCAAAAAATCTTAATCTTCTCCTGCCTTGTAGCCAAAGTTGCTGACAGCGGCAACGCTGTCTCGCCAGTTTTCCTTAACCTTTACCCAAAGATTGAGATATACCTTTGCACCAAGGATCCTTTCAAGATCCTGTCTCGCCCTTGTTCCTATCAGCTTCAGAGCCTCTCCCTTTTTGCCAACGATGATCCCTTTGTGAGAGGCCTTTTCGCAGAATATCTCGGCTCTTATGCGAAGGAGCTTGCCTTCTTCTTTAAACTCCTCAATAACAACAGCCGTTCCGTGGGGAACCTCTTTATCGAGTGTTCTAAGTATCTTTTCTCTTATTATCTCAGAGGCAAGAACTCTCTCAGGCTGGTCTGTTGCAATATCCTCGGGGAAAAAGAAAGCGTCGGTCTCCCCAAGGAATTTTTCACATTCATCAAGTATCGCCTTGACGCCCTCTCCCTTTTTTGCCGCCATTGGAACAAATGCGTCAAAATTATGGAGAGAAGCATATGTCTTTATTGTTTCGCCAACGGTAAAAGCATCTGCAAGGTCTGTTTTGTTTATAGCTATTATAGAAGGTGCACCTGTGTTCTTTATATAGGCAATAACATTTTCTTCTACATTTGTCACCGGCTTTCCCGCTTCAACAACAAGTATAACAGCATCGCTGTC
The DNA here is from genome assembly GCA_045587665.1 of Eubacteriales bacterium. Taxonomy (GTDB): domain Bacteria; phylum Bacillota; class Clostridia; order Oscillospirales; family CAG-272; genus SIG710. Next base: position 14,434 of record JAZNCT010000038.1, on the reverse strand, counting down.
TCTCATTGAGCTGCTGGCCGCCCCAACCATAAAATCGCCAAGCTTGTTTTTTGGAGAGTGCATACCCGGGGTGTCAAGAAAAACAAACTGATTCTCGCCCACGGTATGTATTCCGATTATCCTGTTTCTCGTTGTTTGGGGCTTTGACGAAACGATCGCCACCTTCTCACCGAGAATAGTATTCAAAAGCGTTGATTTTCCAACATTCGGTCTGCCAACTATGGCAATAAATCCTGTCTTTTTCATATCCTACTCCTTAAAAGCCAAGCTGGTTCATTATTATTTTCTGGCGTATGCACATATCCTGGTCATCAGCATCCGACCTTTCGTGATCATATCCCAGCAGATGAAGCATAGAATGAACGCAAAGGAAAGCAACCTCTCTCTCAAAGCTGTGACCGTATTCCTCAGCCTGCTCTCTTGCCTTTTCAAGAGAAATGACTATATCCCCAAGCATAGTTTCAAGCTCAGGGGGCATAAAGCCTTCTTCCTCTCCCTCAAAATCAAGCAGGGGGAAGGAAAGAACATCGGTTGGTCTGTCCACATTTCTGTATTGCTTGTTCAGCCCATGTATCTTCTCGTTGTCAGTAAATGTTATCGAAACCTCTGTTATCTTATCGTGACCTTCATATTCAAGAGTTTCAAGCACAGCGTGGCGCAAAAGCAGCTTAAGCTCATAATTAACTTTTTCTTTTTCCTGCTGGTTTTCAAAATATATCTTAAGTTCCATTTTTTATACCTCATTTCTTTATTCTAAGCGATCTGCCGTTTTTATTTTCTGCGGCTTTTTCTGCCACTTTTCTTTCATATTTGTCATAAGCAAGGATGATCCTCTGCACAAGCCTGTGGCGCACAACATCCCTGTCGGTAAAGGAGTGTATCGCTATATCCTCAATGCCGCCAAGTATTTTTATTGTTTTTGCAAGACCGCTCTTTTTGCCAAAGGGCAAGTCGGTTTGTGTCAGGTCGCCTGTTACAACCGCCTTTGATCCAAAGCCCAGTCTGGTCAAAAACATCTTCATCTGCTCGGGGGTTGCATTTTGAGCTTCATCGAGAATGATAAAGGAATCGTCAAGAGTCCTTCCTCTCATATAAGCAAGTGGGGCAACCTCGATTGTATTTTTTTCAAGATGCCTCTGATAATTTTCAGCCCCCATCATTTCATAAAGAGCGTCATAAAGCGGGCGCAAATAAGGGTCGATCTTGTTTTGCAGATCTCCCGGCAAAAATCCAAGCTTCTCGCCTGCCTCAACCGCAGGTCTTGTAAGAATGATCCTTTGAACCTGCTTATCTCTCAGTGCCTTCACAGCCATTGCCACGGCAAGAAAGGTCTTTCCCGTTCCCGCAGGGCCTATTCCGAGAACAATAGTATTCTTTTTTATCGCATCAACATATTGCTTTTGCCCAACAGTCTTTGCCTTTATGGGCTTTCCGCGCGTTGTGATGCAGATGCAGTCATCCCCGGGTGCTATCAGCTCTCCCTCTCTGCCGTCCTCTATCATATCAAGCACATAGTTTACTTGGCTATCGCTGATATCCTCACTGCTTGCCGCTATCCTCGAAAGATATCTGACCGCTTTTTCGGTAGCTGCCACGCTTTCTGCATCTCCGTCGATCAAAATGGCATCTCCCTCAGAATCAGAGCGTGCGGCAATATCCACTCCCAGTCTTTTTTCTATGAGCCTTACGTTTACATCATAGCTGCCGAATATTTTTGATATTATTTCACTGGAACTAAGTCTAATAAGTTTTTGCATAATAACTCCGCCATTTTTATTTACCTTCTTCTAATATCGGGACGCTCTTTGCAATATTCTCCGAGCAGATAACATCGCACCAAAGCAAAAATTCCTTTTCACCTATCTCGGTCCTTACCGTTTTCTTCAAAAGATCGGCATCAGAAAGCTCAGAAAGGATCAGCTTTTCAAGCTCAAAAAATGCAAGCTCGGATGCCTCCTTTTCGCTTCTCCTTACCCGCCTTAGTTCATAGCTTGACGAAAGCTCTGAAATAACGCTTATGGGGAGCGCAGGAAGTCCGAAAACAGAAAAAGAATCTTCCTCTTCTATTTTAACACAACTTGACCCCAAATTTCCACCCTTTCTGAAAATATTTATATATTTTGAGAAAAATTTTATTGTTTTCTTAGTGCAAAGGGGCTCTGAAAGTATTTTTTTCTCATATTCAAGAGGGATTTTAATAAAAAAGCTACGATTTGTAATAGCATAGACCTTTCCCAAAGCTCTCTCTATACGAATCTCTCCGTTTTTGCTTTCCGAAACACCGCTGATAAGAAGATCTCCTTCCCTTACGCTCTGACCTTCAAAAGCAACCAAGCTCCCTCTCATGACCTCTGCATATTCTATTATGCCGTCGGCCGATGCAACTATGTTTGCCTTAGTGAGTGTATCGCCCCTCTCTGCCTGCTCCTTTTCTCTTATGTCCACATAGGCAACATTGCCCCTCATATTTATGCTCATCCAAGCTATATTGGGCGAGCCGAGCAGTACATCACCTGCGATCTCATCAACATCTCTTTCACCTATGCGTGACCCTATATAAAAGCCTGCCGCCGCAAGCTCTTCTTCAACCTGTGCCTCACTGACCCTTTTGTTTCCACTGACCCTTATGTCCCATACGTGGGATGAGGAAAAAGAAGCAAAAAAGATTATCACGCCGGCTCCTGCTAAAATTCCCAGGCGCTTTTTATATTTTTCTGCGAAAAAAGGAAAGCCTGAAAAGTCGGATTCAAATTCTATTTCGCTCTCTTCAAGCATTTTTATCAGCTTTTTCGCCGCCGGAAGAGAAAGTCGGAGCGTCATGCTGTGTTCATTTAGCGTCATCTTTTCGTAAACTATATCTTGCCCAATACAAAACTCAAGCGTTTTCGCTGCGTTTTCGGCGGCAAAGGAAACAAGGGCAGAGCCGAGCAAAAAGTTTTTCAGTTTTACCAAAAGGGACATATCACATCCCCCTATCCTCAAAGGATATTCTTTTTATCCTTCCGCTTATAGCCATTTTACCTGCACCAAATCCCGGGCAAACAAGACTTTCACCTTCGATCACAAGATCATAATCCGACATACTGAGCCTTACAGTGATATCGGTGAAATCTATAATTTTTCTGCACCCGGAAACATAAGCCTCGCCGTTTCCCCTCAGCTCAACCGTGCATCCCCCCTGTAGAACATCATAAGGAATGTCAAGAGCATCGCCAAGCCGGTGCTTTACAGTTCTGTTTATATTGTCCTTTTTTCCCTCTGCTTCTTTTGGCATTTTCCCTCCCTCTGTCAAAGGCATAGCACCAAAGACCACTACATAAAATTTAGTGTTTTCAAAAGAAATTCTATGCGATCGGAGGAGTTTAAATGACCAGAGATGGGGGCAAGATAAAAAAATGCTTTTCCTGCACGGCACTGATATTTATAGCCCTTTGCTGCTTTGCTGCACTCATTAAAAAACCGGATATTGCAATCGGCTATATGAAAAGCGGACTAAGGCTCTGTGCAGAAACGGTTATCCCCTCGCTCTTTCCATTTATGGTGCTTTCAGGTCTTTTCGTTGAACTGGGGCTTTCGGAGATATTTGCTTTTATATTTTCAAAGCCAATGAAGCTTTTGTTCGGCACCAGCGGAGCAGGTGCTGCCGCCCCTATAATGGGAGCGCTTTGCGGTTTTCCCGTTGGTGCACTGACAGCCCACAGGCTCTATGCAAAAGGCAGGATAAGCAGTCGGGAAGCTGCAAGGCTCATCGCTTTTTCAAACAACCCAAGCTCTGCATTTCTCATCAGTGCTGTGGGCACTGCACTTTGGTCCTGCCCAAAATTCGGCATCGTTTTGTATATTATCCAGCTTCTCTCTGCCGCCATCATCGGCATTGCCATGCGTTTCATATCTCCGCCCTATGAATGTGATACGGTTTCAGAAGGAGAAAAAATGAATGGCTTCAGCGTTCGCACTCTCACAAAGGTCATATCCGAATCTGCAATATCTATGCTAAACATCTGCGCACTGATACTGTTTTTTGCCTCTCTGGTTGGAGCTCTCACTTCGTTTCTTGAAGGATTCGGAATAATTCAAAGCACCAAAACACTTATTTACGGATTTTTTGAAATGACGGGTGCCGTGCGAGAGGCTTCCAAAATATTGCCTATCGAAAGCGGAATGATCATAACAGCCCTCATCTGCGGCTGGTCTGGGCTATCCGTTCATTTTCAGGTGATTTCTATTTGCTTTGACGACGGCATCGGCTTTGCTCCTTATTTTGCGGCAAAGCTGTCTCAGGGCATACTGTCTGCGCTCTTTATGCTTTTTTACATCAGCTTTATCGATAAGACTCTTCCCTCTCTATGCCTGCCCGCACTTGCTTCGGGTGTAGCTCTTTCAAGCAAAAGCACTACATTATCCATTTTGTCAAATGCAGTGCTTATTATAGGACTTATTTATTCTTTTTTAGGGAAATACTCCCGCTGCACTTCCCATACCCTTCTTCAAGGGCGCGGAGATAATAAAAGACCTTGATGTTTGCAAGAGCATCGTCATATGCTCTATGGCAAAGCTCTCTGTCAATATTAAAAAAATTGCAAAGAGAAGAGAGACTAAGGCTATCCGGCATTGGCATAAGCTTTTTCAGCCTTCTTGCATATGTAAGCGTATCAAACAAAGGATTTTTTATCAAAAATCCAAGCTCCGCCGCCTCACGGCAGATAAATTTGCTGTCATATGAAACAATGTTGTGGCCAAGCAGAACATCATCTCCGATAAATTTTATCAGCCCCGGCATAACATCCTCTATGGGCGGTGCATCGGCAAGCATAATGTTTGTGATACCGGTTATCTCCTCAATAAGATAAGGAACGCTTTTTCTCGGCTTTACAAATGTACTGAATTTTTTGACAGCTTTGCCCTGCCTTACCCTTATCGCACCTATCTCTATTATATCCTCAGTTCTTTTAAGGCCCGTGGTTTCAAGGTCAAGAGCAACAAAATTATTTATCCTCTCATCATAGGTGGCAGGAGGATAGACCACATCCACTCTTTTTGAAGGATGAAGATAGCTTTTCACAGCGTATAATGAGCGCGCTCACCGCCAATATACTTTGGCCGGGTTCTTGCACAAGTAATGTTTGCCTGCCCAATGCGGGAAATAGAAAGTCTCACTGGAACAGCAACCGAGCGCAGGTGCATACCAATAAGAGTTCCGCCGATATCTATGCCTGCGTGAGCCTTTACAAATTCAACTGTAGCGGGAGAGACAAAATTTCTGTATGCCGCAGAGGCAAAAGAACCGCCTGCCTTTGGAAAAGGCACTGCCGAGACCTTTTCAAGCCCATATTTTTCAGCGCACTCCTCCTCAATGATGATCGCCCTGTTAAGATGCTCACAGCACTGTGCCGCAAGAAAAATCCCTCGCTTGCTTGTCTCTTCATATATTGCGTCAAAAACCGCCTTTGCAGTCTCCTCGCTTGAGCCCTTTCCGATCTTCTCGCCAACGATCTCGGAGCTTGAACAGCCCACAACCAGTATATCACCCTTTTTAAGCTCTGCGGCATCAAGAAGTTCCCTTGCCGCAAGTGCCGCTTCTTCTCTGATCTTATCTAACATTTTCATTCTCCTTACTTCGGATTATCAAATAAAATTATACATCAGATCTTCCAAAATGTCAACAAAATCAGATGACCTACTTGAAAAAAAAGGATGTTTGTGATAAAATGATAGGAGAAGGCGGTGATCTGTGTGTTTACAAGAAGAAAACTGATAGATATCCTATGTATATCTCTGCTTATTTCATTTGCCTTGTTCATCTCTGTCTTTAATTTGATCTCAGATGAGCCTGCAAAAGAAAATTTAGGCGCAACGGTCCTTTTTCTCCTTGTATTTACAGTGGTGGCTGTGATAGCCTATATTTTAAAAAATAAAACACTGACTATCTTTATATCTTCCTATTTTGCGCTTATCACCCTGTGCTTTGCAACAGGCCTTATAGGAGGTATTTTTGATGCAGAATACGGTGCTGTTTATTTTATATGCTCAATAGCTGTCTCCCCTTTTTACGGGTTTATCTATACAAAAGGACTTTTCATCTATCTTTCCTGCATTTTTTCTGTGGCGATCTGCGCTTTGTCGGGTTTATTTGCCTCTCTTCTTATAAAAAAAGCTAAAAACAATTCACAAAAGTGATTTATATATAAGGTGAGTTCGAGACCTTCCTCACCATAAACAAAACTAAAGGAGTTAAAAAATGAATAAAAAAAAGTATCTCTTTCTCTCTCACGGTGCTATCATCGCTGCGTTATATGTTGTTTTAACATTGCTCGCAAACACGCTCGGGCTTGCAAATGCCCCTGTGCAGATACGTTTTTCTGAAGCACTGACAGTTCTTCCTGTATTTACACCTGCCGCAGTTCCCGGTCTCTTTATCGGATGCCTTATCTCAAATCTCTTATCGACCGCAAATATCTGGGATGTAGTACTGGGAAGCTTTGCAACGCTTATAGGTGCTGTTGGCACACGGCTTTTCCGAAAGCATCGGCTGCTGTCTCTTGCTCCACCCATAGCGGCAAACACACTTATAGTCCCGTTTGTTCTGGTCTATGCCTACGGTATAGAGGGCACCCTGCCACTGTTTATGCTTACGGTTTGCGCAGGAGAAGTTATATCTGCAGGAATACTTGGGTATCTACTTCGCAGTGTGCTTGAAAAAAACGGCAAGGGCATCAAATGGGAATAATAATTCAATAGCAATTTTTTAGAAAAAACAACAGTTTTTCGGCGCATATTTTATGCAAAGCACCGAAAAACTGTTTTTTGTCGAAAATCATCGGCTTTTGTGTTTGCAAAATAGAAAATATATGTTATAATATAATAGGTTGATGGCGAGCGTATCGCAATTAACAAGGAAAATGAAATATTTATAATATCGGAGGACTTATGAAGGATTCACTTTACGGAGAACTCAGCGTCATTGGTATGAAAGGCTGTGAACAGTTTGTTGCTCAGGTAGATTCCTATCTCAAGGATTGGAGACGCCACAGCGACGAGGTTTCTTTTATCGTCGATGTAAATTGCCCCAGATTTGGCACAGGAGAAGCTAAAGGCACCATTTCAAAATCGCTGAGAGGTCACGATGTTTATATCATCTGCGATCCCTTTAACTACGGCGTTACTTACAAAATGTACGGCAAGGAAGTTCCTATGAGTCCTGACGATCATTTTGCCGACCTTAAAAGAATAATCAGTGCAAATGCAGGCAAGGCAAGAAGAGTTTCTGTTATTATGCCTATGCTCTATGAGGGCAGACAGCATAAGCGTTCTTCAAGAGAGTCCCTTGACTGCGCAATGGCACTCCGCGAGCTCGAAAACCTTGGCGTTACAAATATTCTCACTTTTGACGCACATGACCCCAGGGTTCAAAATGCAATTCCCCTCTGCGGCTTTGAAAATATTCATCCCACATATCAGATGATCAAAGCTCTTATCAAAAGATTCCCCGATATTTCTATTGATAAAAACGATCTTATAATCATTTCTCCCGATGAAGGCGCAATGGGCAGATGTATGTACTATTCTTCTGTTCTCGGCCTCGATATCGGTATGTTCTATAAGCGCCGCAATTATTCTGTTGTTGTAAACGGCAGAAATCCCATTGAGGCGCACGAATATCTCGGCAACGATCTCACAGGCAAGGACGCTATCATCGTTGACGATATGATCTCTTCAGGCGAATCTATAATAGATGTTGCCTTGCAGATAAAAGAGAAGGGCGCAAAGAGAATTTTCATTTTTGAAACATTTGGTCTGTTTACCGACGGCTTTGAAAAATTTGACAAGGCTTATAAAGACGGCATCTTTGACGGAATATTCACCACAAACCTTGTTTACCGCACACCCGAGCTTCTTTCGAAAGAATGGTATTGCGAGGTCAATATGTGCAAGTATGTTGCGTATATAATCGACACGCTGAACCACGATGCAACGATAAGCAAGCTTCTCAGCCCCATTGAGAGGATACACAGCCTTGTTGACCGCCACAAGAGCAAGGGCTCAAAACAGCTTGAAATAAATTTTGAAGAAAACAAATAATATATAGCAATTATAAAACCGATTTTTGGAGATCACTCCAAAAATCGGTTTTTTTGTTTATTATCACTACATTAAAATTTCAGAAATATTGCACATTGCACAAAATCATTGCTGTTTTGCCTCACATATGTTATTCTATCCTTGCGCTAAGAAGCGGTCAATAAAGCACCAATGCTTTGGTTTTCAAAGCGCAAAAAAATTCCAAAATAGGAGGAGCTTCAATGCTAAAGCTAAAGAAAACTCTGGCAATGATAATGGCAGTGCTTATGATAAGCAGCATTTCATTGTCTGCGGTCATCACCACAAATGCAAAGGACTTCAGTGACGTTGCTCCGGATAACGACTTTTCGGCACAGATAGATATGCTGTCCGACATCGGCGTTATAAAAGGTACAAACGACACTGAATTTTCACCAAATGCAAAGGTGACCCGCGAGCAGATGGCACTTCTGCTCTACCGCCTTATGACAGGCAAAGACAACTCAGGCAGAGTCAATACATCACCCTTCCGTGATCTCTATGAGCCGTCCTACAACGGCGCAATATCATGGGCATATGCAAACGGCTATATCCTTGGCACATCGGCTACAACCTTTGAGCCAACAGGCGGTATCAGCCTTCAGGATGCGATCGCCATGATAACCAGAGCTCTCGGACAAACAAACGATAAGACAAATGCAGGCTATCCCTGGTCTTATATCGACATAGGCAACCGTCTCGGTCTTGCAAAGGATCTTGAAAACCTTTCTTATGAAAAGACCCTGACAAGAGCAGAAACAGCGGCTCTGCTCTACAACGCCATAACAGCCGAATACATCGTAACAAAAACAGTTTCCGGCACAACCATTCCGCTTGCAACAACAGTTCTCCGCTATGTTTACGGCTATGAGAGCGGCACAGCGTTTGTAACAGCAACAAACAATTTTGCTCTCCCCGGAACATCGCCCGTTATCAGAACCGGCTATGCTGAGATACACATTGTAAATGAAAACGGTGACATAGATGCAGCATATATCAAGGCAAGCGACCTTGGCATTGCAGGCGATGCAAACGAACATCTCGGCGAAAGCTTTAAGGTGTTCTACAGCATAAATGACAGAACAGGCATTGCTTCTGTTCTCGGTGCAGCAAATGAAAGCGGCAGCAAAACCGTTAATTCATTTACAGTTGGAAGCTCAAACAGCTTTGTTCAGATAGACGGAGTTAAATATAACGTTGTTGAGGAATATTCAAACTCTGCGGCAACAAACGCAAACGAGCTGCTTGTGTTCCTCTATGATGAGGATGAAACCCTTTCCAGCGTTGCAAACAATCAGGCTCTTGCAGAACTTGACGGCTTCTTTGCAATGAAGCTTATCTATGACGGCGGCTCTGAGAGAGCGTCAAGAGCGATCCTCATGCCCCTCACATATGCTGAGCTTGACATCACAAGCGCAGGCGAGATCAATATTGCCGGCTCTCAAAAGCAGTCTCAGCTTACAGGCGGCTTTGTTAACCGTGACAACGCAAAGGACGGCGACAAGGTGCTCTATTACTTCAACAACAGCGTAAAACGCCTTGTTATCGAAGAAAAGCTCGCAAAGGTCCTCGGAGCTAAGGTAACACGCCTCACAGCAACATCTGCTGTTATCGGCGGAAAGACCTATACGCTCGGTGTGAATAACACAGATTTCACAGCAGAAACAGTTGCGGCTAAGCTGACACTTGGCGAAAGCTATGATCTTATCGTTCGCGGCAATGCAGTTGTCGACGCTTCAGCGGCAGGCACAGAGGAGAGCTATGCTTCCACATATCTCATTGCTATGAGCTCTGCAACCCCTGTTGTTCACAAAGACAGAGTATGCTACTTTGTAAAAGCAAATATCGGCGGCAAAAATGTTAACGTTTATGTAAAGGACGCAGATATAACAGTTGGCGATGTTTACCGCTATGAGGCAGATGATGACGGTATTCTTACCCTCACAAAGGCAGATAACGATAAGTTTGCACAGAGCGGCGAGCTCAAGACCGTGATCGAGAGTGCTTCATCTGCAACTATCGAAAAGAATGGCAATGTTTATTACACTCTCACAAACGGTTCTACCGTAAACAAGTTTATCACAGATGCCGACACAGTTATTACAGTTAAGACTGCCGCAGGCATTGTATATAAGAGCGGCGCGTATGCTTCCACCTTTACAGTAAATGACGGTGCAAAGATCGTAGCTGTTATGAAGGACAGCGCAGGAAGCGTTGAAACACTCAAATATCTCTACATCTCAGACGGCAGTCTCGGCAGTGCTCTTGACACAGCGTCTTATGTAAAGATCCTTGAAAAGACCGCCTCCGAGCATATAAACGGACAGTCATTAACAGTTTATACCGTTTACAGCTTTGCTGACGGCAAGATCAAAACACTCTATTCAGAGTCCGGCTCACTCACAACCGGTGTAACATATCTCCTCAATGAAAACGGACATATCACTGCAAACGAGAAATCTCTCCAGAGCGGTGAGGTTACAGGCTATGCAGGAAACACAGTTACTATAGGTGAGTCCACATACACACTCCATGAGAATGTGATCATATCTCAGATCGAGACATCTTCTGACGGTCAGTTCAGCACAAAGAACATGACATCCTCCGAAATTTACGGCAAAAACGTAAGCTTTGTTGCAGAAGGAAACATTATCTCCCGCATTATAGTAAACGACTAAAACACATAATAAAAACCCCTCTTCGGTCTTTGCCGAGGAGGGGTTTTTTTCAATATATCCAGTTTGATGGGATCAAAAATGTGTAGGGAGCTGTGGCAATGGCAAAGGTCAGAGCCATTTTTATTCTTGTCTTTCTCTCCATTTGCTTAAAGGTTATGCGGTAATTAAACAGATAGATCAAAACCGAAGCTACCGCCACCGCAGGAAGCGTCAAGTAAAGCTCATCGCCCATTCTGGCGAGATGAGCCACAAATACCATTAGAAGCAGATATATGGCACCGATAGCATCCGACAAAAGACCAAAGCAAAATATCTTCAAAATACTGCTTTTATAAAGTGCTTTCTTTTCTTCAAGTCTAAGCACCGCCATAAGAATGGCAAGCACCAGGCTGTCAATGAGGAAATTTCCCGGCAATACCACAAGCCACATCTGCGGAAAAAGCAACAGCATCCAAAGCGGAAACAATACATTATATAGCTTATTTTCTCTTTTCAAAGCTCATCCACCTCTCTGTAAAAACGCTATGCACGCATTTGTATCCAGCGGATACGCCGCCGATGCTTTAATAATATTTACTGCGTTTCTTTTTAAGAACAAATGAGAAAACACCAAAAAATACAAGCAAGGCGATTATGAGTATACAGCCAACATAAACCCACGCGCCCAAATTGCTGTCTATCTTCAGCTCTTCCCAAAGCTCATTTACCATATTGAGGGTCTCGGTTGGCAGATTCTTATAGCAGTTCTTATCATATTCTGCTTTAAAATCAATATTCTCAGGGTAGAGAACAGACATCCAGTCCTCTCCCATATATTCGGCATATTCGGCACTGTTTGTAACAAGAGTATTTGGACAAGCATAGCAGATATATTCTGCATTTGCTATGGCAACCTCTTCCGAGAGCATGAAATTGATATATTCCTCCGCAAAGCTTTTATTCTTTGAACCCTTTGGAATACACATTGCATCTATAAAGATATTTGTACCCTCCTCGGGATAATAAAAAGCAAGATCTTCATTATTCTCCGACATGGTAAGATAGTCACCGGCATAATAGGAGGCAACAGCCGCCTCGCCCGACTCCATTTTGTTGAATATCTCATCCATAACATAGCTCTGAACAAGCGGCTTTTGGGCTCTCAGTGCTTCAAGAGCCTCCTGCCACAGGCTCTTATCTGTGGTATTTACACTGATGCCAAGGCGGTACATTGCCGTTCCAAAGGCATCGCGCGAATTGTTATACTGCAGTATATCGCCCTTGTATTTTTCGTTCCACATAAGATCCCATGTTCCGATATCCTCCTCGTCAACACGGGTCGTGTTATATATAATGCCGACCATACCGTATGTGTAGGGTACGGTATATTCATTTGTGGGATCATAATAGGGCCGGTGGAATTCCTCTGAAATATACTGAAAGTTTGGAATGTTGCTATAATCAAGCTTTTCAAGCATCCCCTCGTCAAGAAGACGCTTTATCATATAGTCTGAAGGGATTATAACATCATAGCCTGTTGCTCCGCTCTTAAGCTTTGCATACATATCCTCATTTGAAGCATATGTTGTGTAATTCACCTTAATGCCTGTTGCCTCTGTAAAGGCAGCATTTACGTCAAGTGAATCCTCCGAGCCATCCGAGATATATTCTCCCCAGTTATAAACATTGATAGTGCCTCTGTATTCTGCTGTGTCTGTTTGAGGCTCTGTCTCCTCTTCTGAGCAGGCAGTAAAAGAGAATACTGCCGTCAGCAAAGTGAAACAAGCAAGAAAAAACGAAATAAATCTTTTCAACGTTTGTTTGTGCTCCTTAAAGTAACTTATTTCTTTTTTGTCTTTTTCTCCGTTTTTGCGCTGATAACATTAGAAAGGATCAGCAAAAGCAAAACGGCAATAAAAATGAGAGTTGAAAGCGCATACATATCGGGAGTAACACGCTTTTTCGTCATCGAATAGATCCTTATCGGCAAAGTCTCAAAGCCGCTTCCGATAGTGAAATAGCTTATGATAAAATCATCAAGCGAAAGGGTAAACGCCATTATCATTCCCGAAATAACACCCGGCATGATAGCCGGAAGCTCAACCTTTATAAATGCCTTCATCGGTGTGCATCCAAGATCCATTGCCGCCTCCGGAAGCTGAGAATCAAGCTGTCTTATTTTAGGCAATACAGAAAGGATAACATAAGGCAGGTTAAAGGTTATATGCGCTATAAGCAGAGTTGCAAAGCTCAGATTGTTATCAAGCTTTAATAGTCCTCCGACAAAAACGAAAAGCAACATCATTGAAATACCCGTTACGATATCGGGATTCATCATAGGGATATTGGTTGCACTTATGACCGCGCCCTTAACATACTGATTCTTCATTCTGTCTATTCCAACAGCCGCAGCTGTGCCGATTACGGTTGCAATAACAGATGATGTAACAGCAAGTATCAGAGTGTTCTTCAGTGCCGCAAGAGTTGCACTGTCTCTGAAAAGCTCCTCATACCAATGGAGCGAAAATCCTGCAAAAACTCCTGTTGAGTTTGTAGCATTAAAGGAAAAAAGCACAAGTATGGCTATTGGCGCATACAGGAAAACAAAAACAAGAGTTGTATAGAATTTTGATAATGCTTTCATACTACCATACCTCCCCCGTCTTCATCCGAAAACTTATTCATAACAGCCATGGAGATAAGGATCAGCACCATAAGTATAAGTGATATGGCCGCGCCGAGATTATAGTTATATGCCGTTTGAAACTGCCTTTCGATAGTGTCTCCTATAAGGTCAAAGTTTCCTCCGCCAAGCTTTTGTGATATATAAAATGTACTTATAGACGGAACAAATACCATTGTTACGCCCGAAACAACACCCGAAATGCTGAGAGGAAAGATCACCTTTGTCATAACGCCAAAGCCATTGCACCCAAGGTCGTGTGCTGCCTCAACGAGGCGGCGGTCTATCTTTACCATAACGGTATATATAGGCAATATCATATAGGGCAGAAAATTATAGACCATACCAAGAACAACCGCACCGCTGGTGTTGATCATATGAACCGGCTCAAGACCTATCTTCAAAAGAAGATTGTTGATAAAGCCGGTATCCTCAAGAATAGACATCCATGAATATGTTCGTATCAGAAAGTTCATCCACATAGGGAGCATAACCAGCATTATCATTATCTTCTGAGAGCTGGCTCTGCATCTTGAAATTGCATATGCCATTGGATAGGCAATTATGAGACAAATAAAGGTTGCTATGATTGCAAGACCTATGGAACGGAAAAATATTACCATATAATCCGGCTCAAGGGCCTTCATGATATTATCAATCGTAAAAGCACCCTCACTGTCTGTAAAAGCATAGTATACAACGAAAACGAGCGGTGCAATTATGAATATCAGAGTCCACACCATATGCGGAGCGGCAAGACATTTTTGGAGAAAGGATCTTTGCTTCATTCTCATTCCTCCTCTGTATTGACCGAAAGCTCCTCAAGCTCATCGCTGAAGGAAGAATAATCTCCAAACTGATCGGAATATTTGGACTTTTTCATAACATGGATAGCATAGAGCTCAATATAAAGACCTATATGCTCGTCCTGAGCAACAAAATCTGTTGTCTGTATCATCCATTTAAAGCCGCCGATATCAACAATTATCTCATAGTG